>JASLRF010000463.1 GCA_030744095.1 Pirellulaceae bacterium
TCGCTTCTTCCAATTGGAGGACGGGTAATTGGCCATCATGACCAAGCTCGACACGGGTTTCCGATGCGTCGGCCGCAATGAACCGGGCTGGCCGCGCTTCACGGGATGGTTTGGAGGGCGAACGTCTCGCATTTTTCGCGGCAGATGAGGAGGATTTGGTGACCGGAGGTGGGGTGGATGGCGGCGCTGCCTTGGGTGGGGTGGATGGCGGCGCTGCCTTGCCCGCCGCAGTGCCTGGCAATGATCGGCCTTTAACACTAGCCACATTGGCAGTTTCTGATACCGAGGGAGACGGTGACTGTCCCGGCGGGTACAAGTTTGCTGTCTCAGGATACCTTGTCTCTGTGGCCGTCTCTGTGGCCGGCGTTTCGCCAACGGTCCGCGTCGCACTCTTCGTGATTGGGAACTGCGCCTGACAATGGGGGCATGACGCCAGCTTTCCGACGAGCTCGGCAGCGGCAAGCAGCTCTTTGCTGCAGGTCGGGCATTGTACAGAAACGGACATTTGTTTTGATTATAGCTCCCATCCGAACATAAAATAATTCAGTGCAAAAGGCCCTAAAATGATTAGAACGGCCGATGCCATCACGAGGATGCCTGGTAACAGCATGTTCACACCCGCTTCACCAGCAATCGTCTCGGCGCGTTGGCTGCGTTTGACGCGCAAGATGTCGGCTTGAGTGCGAAAAATGTTCGAAAGAGGAGTTCCCAGCTCTTCGCTTTGAATGATGGACCCGACGATGCCCCCGATCTCTTCGTCATTCAATCGCGATCTCAAGTTGTCAAACGCTTCGGTACGGGCTTTGCCCATATTCATATCCGTGAGCACGCGACCGAATTCTGTTGCCACGGCGTGTCCTTCAAATTCTTTGACGGACTGTTTGAGCGATTCCAAGAAGCTGGCACCTGCGTCCATCAGCAGTGTCATCAGGTCCAAGAAGAAAGGTAGACGACGCTTGATGGTGACGAGGCGTTGCCGCGCGCGCCGCGTGAGACTTCTTCGGATCAGCCATGCCGTCACGACGGTCAAAACGCACGCAGACACCGTTCCCGCCATACCCATGTACGTCAGGCAAACGAAGAAATATGCCGGCGACATCAGCAGTGCGAAGAGCTGGCCACGGGCCAGGTATTCTTCAGGCAACCAGAACCGACTCAGCCCGGCCGCTTGGATCTCTCGATAGATCTCCGGCAACTGTTCGCGAAAAGCAGCTCGATTCAGCCGGGCCATCAACTGAATCAAAGGTTGGAACAGGCGATAGGCGGAGTCGGTTTTTCGGAGCGCGTTGATACGGCTGATGTCGTAGCGCCATTCCGCCTCTTGCTCGAGATCTTCGGTCGTCAACGCCCGAATCACCCACCAGGTAGCCATTGCCAGCGCCGCCGCCAATACCGCGCACGGCAACAGCGCCAAAGCATCCGATTCAGCAGGATCGGCTTGTTGTGCGAGTAGTCCCATCATCATGTTTCACACTTCGCTAAAGGCGCCAGCGCAATTGGTTCAAATATCCGCATTCAGAATCTTCAAAGCCCACAGGTAGGCAATCAGGTTCAGCATTCCAGCCATCGACAAGATGATTTGGCCAGGCAACGTCACGAACAGCAGTTCCGTATTCTGCGGATCGACAAAGTAGTAGACAACCAACAGAATCGCCGGGACGATCGCCATGTAGACGGCTGACTTGCGGGCTTGAGCCGTTTCCGCGTGGACCTTGCGTTCCAACCGCTGTAGTTCGACCACCGATTGTGAAATCCGTTCGACGGTTTCATTCAGTCGACCACCACTCTCTCGGCTGGCCAACAGGGCCGCGGCGAACAACACAAAGTTCTCGCTCTTCAAATCGTCTTTAGCCTCGGTCAACGTCCGTTCCAATGGCTTGCCTAGTTTGTACGCACCTGAAATCTGCGTGAATTCCTGGCTGATCGGTTTGGGGCATTCGACTGCCAGCAGTTCCAGCGATTGAGGAATAGAGAGCCCCGCGCGGATCGCGCTAGAGAACATGACCATTGCGTCGGCCAACTGATCTTCGATCTTCTGTCGTCGCGCCTCCGACAATCGTCGCACCACATACCAGGGACCGGCGCACATTAACAGCGCAGCGCACAGGGCGAAGACGAGCGCGTCGAATCCAATCCACATCGTTAGCAACGTCGCCACGACGATGGCCAGCCACGCGTTGATCCAGCGTCGTAGATGCTTTGTAGTCGCCCGCAAGCTGCGCAAGCGGTCCGCCAGGTCGCCTTCCACAAAGTCGATGGCCCGCGCATAGTTACCCAGATTCGCATAGGTGGCACCCACCACGCAAGCTCCGATGACCGCACTGCAAGCGATGGACATGGAATCCATGACGTCTCAAAGGGTTCGAATCTGGTGGTTGGTTAGCATCGGTCGGGGTTACCAGCCGCGGAATTACTTCTCGACAAGTCTTTATTCCGACACGGTCGACGAAGAATCGCCGGGTGCGGGCAGCTTCCGCCCGTTGCCGCCATCGGAGTTTCCGTACAAGAATTCCAGTTCTAGCAAATGTTGTTCCACTAACGAATCAATGAACGAAGGCATATAGCCGGTCGGCTGCAGGCTAACGCCGTTGCGGCGATTAAAAATGTCGGTGATCATTACATCTGTAGTGACAGGGTGCACACCGGTTACTTCCGAAACCTGCGTGACCACACGTTTCCCCGTTGGCAGCCGGTCGATGTGGACAATCACGTCGATGGCCGAGGCAATCTGTCGATGGATTGAACTGACCGGCAACTCGGCACCCATCAACATCAGCAGTTCCAGTCGCTCGATCACTTCCTGGGCGCTGTTGGCGTGCACCGTCGTCATGGAGCCCGCATGTCCGGTGTTCATGGCTTGCACCATGTCCAGCGCCTCGGAGCCACGGCATTCCCCGACGATGATGCGATCTGGTCGCATCCGCAACGAGTTGCGAACGAGGTCCCGAATCGTGTACGCGCCCACACCTTCGACGTTGGGTGGCTTGCTTTCCAGCGATGCCACATGCTCTTGATGCATGCGTAGCTCGCACGTGTCCTCGATCGTCACGATCCGTTCTTTGTACGGGATAAAGCTGCTCAACACATTCAGCATGGTCGTCTTGCCTGAGCCGGTGCCGCCGCTGATCAGGATGCTGCGGTGGTCGATTACGGCCGCACGCACAAAGGTGGCGGCCGCCCGTGTGATGCTGGCGAACTCTATCAAGTCGTCCATCGTCAGGCGTTGGATGGGAAACTTGCGAATCGTCAGGCAGGGGCCGAAGATCGCCAACGGCGGAATGATGGCGTTCACTCGAGAACCATCGGGCAGTCGAGCGTCGACCAGCGGTTGGCTCTTGTCGATGCGGCGACCGACCTGCGCCACAATCCGCTCGATGATCGACTCTGTCACTTTCTCCGAGATAAACCGTCGTCCGGATTTTTCGATAATGCCGTCTCGTTCAACGTAGATCTGGTCGCTGCGGACCACCATGATTTCCGTAATGGTGGGAGCGCGTAGCAAGTCCTGCAGTGGGCCGAACCCAAACACAATGTCCTTCAAGTCCTTCTTCAGCATCCGCAGCACGAGATACCGGCGGAGTTGGTCGTGCAAGTGCGGTCGCAATTGGTTGAACACACTGGCAAACCGTTCTTCGATGCAGTGGATCTTGCTGCTGATGTCGGGAAGCTCTTCGAGCTGCAGCTTTTCGCGACCGAATTGCAACAGGCTGTGCAGCTCGGTTTCGCGTTCTGGAACCAGCGTGGCGGGCACGTCGAATTCATTGGAGGTCAGTGCGGCCAGATCGAAAATATCGTCAGTGCCCGTTTCCATGATCAGTTGATTGATTGCATGGTCCCGCAACGCCAACCCGCAAATCTCCTCGATCAATACCTCGTTGTCCGCGCCGAACAGGTTTAGCTCGCGGGCTACGTCTTCGATGTTGTTTTCGAGCAGCATGATGCTCTCGGTCTGACCGCTGCGGGTCGTTTCCAGGTCGTAGAGATCCAGCCGTTCGATCAACTTCTTGTGGATCCGCAATTCCAGATCTGCGATCTGCGCCCGCAGATGGGCTTCCAACTCGGAACGCGATACAGCGGTTGTCACGTCGGCGTCAAAGCTGATCGTGTAGGGCCAGATACGAACTTTGACCGAACTTGCGAAAGTGACGCGATCGCCTCCCAAGACTTCGGAATCGCCAACCAGGCAGCTATTCACACCGACGTTTTCCAGTTCGAGTTGATCGTCGTCCAAGCGGCGGACGACGGCGTGCCGGCGGGAAACCAAAGGGCTCTTCAGGACAATGTGGTTTCCCAAATCTCTGCCGAGGCAGATTTCCGTATCGTCCAACTCGACCATCGTGCGGCGGCTCTCGTTGACTTTGTTGAACCAGATCTTCATCGCGCCACCATTCAACTGCGTGAGAGTAAGATTACGCTAATGGTTCGATAATCACTCGTTAGAACACGCTCCGTGAGCTTGTCGAATCGGGCGACTTCTTCGGGGTCGCTCTGATCGATCACGATGCCGATTTTCTGCTCTTGCGCCGGAGATTGCCGATTGGCTCGCATGACTTCGACACGGCCCAACCGATTGCCCAGCGTTTTCACCGTAAACGGCCCAAGGTCTTCAATCGCCCGCGGTAACGCCGCATCGGGTTCAATTCCCACATCGGCAGCAGCGCGCGTGACGGTACGATTGACATTCGGGAAGAGAAACTTGATGCGGTCGCCCGGCACGATCAGTTCGGGCACGATGCTGCGAGGATCGACGGAGATCCAAAACAGAAGTTCATCTTTCTTCAGTGCCAGATTTGACGACGGCGTAACGTAGTCTTCGCGATGAATCAACTCGCCGCCTTGAAAAGCGTGGGTGGCACGCGTGCCGACGATCGTCGCTTCGTCCTTGTACAGGTAGACGAAATCCTTAAGATTCCTCGCGTGTCGTGCCGGGATGCGGACTTCGACGAAGTGCCGCTGCCGAAACGGTTCGCCAACTTGGATCGACGCACCCTCGCGAACACCCAGGAACGAAATACTATCAACGTCTTTTGTCTTGCTGTCCAGATAGACCCAATTAAGTACGGCACCTAACAGGCCCAAGAATAATGCCACGACAATTCCTGGCGCACCTTTCATCGATCATCTCTCCGTGGCTCCACCAATCGGCGGAGCGGACATAAGTAAGCCATTGAGCGAACCGTCTGTTTCTTCGATCAGTTGTACATCCAGCCGCCCGCCGCGCGAGCTCGTAAAACTACGTTGCCACGTTGGACCGTCGTGACGCCAGTCGGAAGTGGGCGTCCATGTCGGTACTGCCAATTGGCGGTTGTAAAACAATTGCCATGCGCGAATCGAGCCCGTCCCGCGAAATCCCACCATGACCGCACCGGACTCCGCCTGCAATGACATGGTTCGTCGACTTTGCGGGGGAACGGGGAGAGCGCGGAATTGAGCGACAGGACCGAGTTGCGGGTTTTCCGCCGTCAACGTAAACACTGTCCAGCGGTCGCTTGGCAGATCTTCGTCCGACACGGCAGGAAAGGCCAACCCCCAGGATACCACGCGGCTCTCCATCGCGGCAACGATGCGATCCTGGCCAGTTAAATCACGCGTTGGCTGATCGAGCACCGTCACGACCATCGGCAGAGGCGTTTCGATCTGGTACATCCGCCAGCGCGATGACGACTCGACCGGTTCCTGCAGACGGATCTGCGTCAACATCTGCTGTTCGGCCGGTCCTGGTGTTCGATCGACATGGCTGATCCGCTCTGCCATCGTTCGGCAGTCAGCGCGAAGTCGCGCGAGTACTTCTGGCGTGTCGCCGCACAACTCGGATCGTGTTGCCAACAGGGGATAGTCGCCAAATGCCAACATGTGCCGCAGCGGTTTGGTTGCCGCGCCATCAGGCGATCGTCTTCGCTGGCCCGCTTCTGGCCCAACGACCTGCGCAAGTGGGTCCGACACCGCAGTCGATCTCGTGGCCGACCACCATCGCAGGGCGTGCTGTCCGCCCACAGCACCGAGAATCAAGATCAAACCACTCGCCAAGACGTTGGTGGCAAACCCTGCGACGCGGCAGGCGAGTGTCTTCTTCGAAGGCTGCGAAGATGCTCGCACCGAGGCAGCTGCCGGGGGGTCGGGGCGCGCGGCGATGTTTCCGGATTCCATCGGTTGGTGAGCCATGCGAGTCAGACAATTAGGGGATTTCGGCGTCGGCGCGGCGAGCAAGGTCGGCTTCGAGTCGCCCGAGCCGATCTTGATAGGCTTCCAGCTGGTCGATCTTGGGGTGAAGTTCCGCCATTTCGGCCTGGATCTCCGCGCGGCGACGCGGTGTAGGAGGAGGCGTGCGATTCAGTTCGTCTTCTAGCTGGTTCCACCGACGCTGGTACATGCTCAAAAAGAAATTGGTCATCTGCCTGGGGAGTCGGCTGATCTGCCCAAATCGAATCCGACGCCCCGCGCCACGCGTATCGACGAGCGGTTGGACATGATTCGCATATACCGTTTCCAAGTCCAATTCACAAGCACTCCCGGTGCGCGGGTGAAAGTCGATGTAGTGGCCGGTGTACCGCAGAATGTCTTCGTCGCGATCCAGAACGCGGAGGCTGCTGTAGTGCGGTATGGATAGTGTCCCCCGCACGGCGTTGGCGAACGCTCGCGGCAATGCGGGCGCCGTTCGAGGCAATTCGTATAGGATCTTGACGCGACGAAACCGATTTGGGATTCCCATCTGTGCCGATTGCCATTTAAGGTCGAGTAGCGGGTTTTCGATATCACCGCTTTGATAGTCGCCCAGCCTAGGCATCAGCGGATACTCTCGGTTAACTTCCGAGATACCTTTAAAGGCACCGACGCGATCTGGATCCAGGATCGGATAGACTGAAAACCCGTTGGGCAAGGGACCGCGAATGACAGGCAAATTGATCTCCGGGTCATCCAGCTGGACGATCTGTTGATCTGCGGGCTCGATGGTCATTTCGGCGTCTGTTGGCCAAGCGGGTCTCGGTCGACCCTCATCGGCCCCTGTACGAGGCCAACGCGTGCGCCAGGCTGCGTGTCGGGATACGACTTCGCCCCGCACGCGCCATGTGGCAAACGTTCCAAAATTTACCATCAAGGCCATGGTGAACAACAAGATCGGCAACCACATTACCAGCTCCAACGGAGCCAGACCTCGCCGCCGCGCGCGACGGCGCCTGATACGAAGGCGGAGTCGGATGTCCGTTGGCGAGACAGTTGTTAGTGATGGCTTAGCCACTGCAGATCTTCGCTCGTCAAAGGGGTCAAATCGGGTAATTCAAACGCTGGCATATGGTTGACGTACGGTTGAAGGCTGAGGATCTCCGGTATCGAACTGCTCGTCGCCGGCGTCAGTTGCACTGTCCAGTTCTGAGTGACAAGATCCCATCGCGAGGGGAACCACCGGCCGCTCTGCCGCCGCACAATCCACGGAAGCTCGTCTTCGTCGCCGGGCGATTCGTCGGAATCCTCAGTTGGTTCGCCGTTGGGATCATCGCTACCGGGGCCATCGCTACCGGGATCAATTTGCCACGCAATCCGCTGTTGTTCCAGCACCGATTGTTCCAGCACCGATCGTTCCAGCACCGATTGTCCACCTATGCCGGGGATTGGAATTGGTATCTGTTCGCCCGGTATGCCACCACCAGTATCCCCGGGTCTGCCATCCGCAGTGCCGGCTGCCGGATCCAGCCAATGTTTCACGAGACGCGCGTGCGGCACAAACATCATCAGCTGTGCGTACGCCGTACTGTCGTTTTCGATTGGGTTCTGATAGATGCCCGGGATGCGATCGTCGATTTTTTCACGGTAGACGACACCGACGAACAAGAAGTACTGTTCGAGGTGACGGTTCACGTCATAAACGTCGTTCAACTTGTGGCGAATCTGGAACGGTAGGTTAGTCTCGGGGTACTCGTTAACCAGCAGTCGCTGCAGTTGTCCGCAAGTGAAGATCCGCCACAAGTTAGCGAATTGAGACATTTTTCCATAATCGTCAAACGCCTGCATGGATTCGTTGTTCCACCGCCGCAGGTATTCGTGTGCAAGCTCGGAGCGTTGTTGCCGCGCGTCCTCCATGTACTCTTCCTGGTTCGGCACATCATCCATCACAGGATCGACCACGGGGAGCGTCCGCCGCTCGTATTCGCTGATCCCCCCGACGGGATCCGCAACGGTTCGCCACAAGACGCCGCGCAGTTCGACCGGTCGTGGCCAGGCTTGGCCGTGACGCCGTGCGACTTCGTCGGTCGCGTACTGCGCCAGACGGGGCGTCGATTCGACGAGCGCCCGTTGGAATTCAGGGATCATTCGCTCGGCCAGGATCGTCTCGAACACCGGCGACATGATCTCCGACGCGGCATATGCCCACTGGCTGAACGTAAACACCATTTCGCGTTCGCGGGGAACTTTTTCTTCGATGGCCAAGCCCAACTGATCGAAACGCGGAAACTCGGAACCGATCAACGTCGGTGCGATGCGCGCCCAGTTGTCGAGGATTGCCGGTGTCATGCTTTCCGCGTTGCGTTCGTTTCCTTCGCGAAAAAACGCCGTGATTGCGAAGACATCGGACATCAAGTGGTTTGTGAACGCTAACGTGTTCATGCCACGCCCCACAACCACGCCGCCGGCATAGGTGGCCGAATCGGCTGCATTTTGCATCTTGACTTTTTGATCGACCTGCCGCCCCGCGTTCATCACCAGTCCCAGCAAGAATACCAGCAGCATCAGCCCGAACACCGATACGATGCTGATCGAGCCCTCTTGGTCTCGATGGACTCGAGCGATCAGCGATCGCTGGGCGACCATTGGACGCAGCACGCGGTAGCGGAAAAAAGATGCTGAGTTCATGACCCCATCTCCAGTTCCGTTGGCAACGGGATGCGTGGCTGAATGTACGGTACCAAGGGCTTTTCGCCCTCGTTGTTCAATCGTAGCGTTGCATTCAGGGAATAGACGTAGGTGCCACGGCGGCGCAGGACACGATCCGCCACTGGGTCTTCGGAGACCACGTCACCGTTGGAGTCGCGGACAGGAGTTCGTCTAGCGAGCAGCCTGCCTGGACCAGGCAATAAAGAAAAGTCGTGCGTGACCGTGACCAGAATCTGATCTTGCCAACCGATTTCATTGAATGCGAATTCTTCGTGGCGTGACGAAATGTCATGCGTTACCAAGGGTGGTTCGGTATCCTTGTGACGAATTTCGATCAGCACGGACGTGTTGTCCAGCGCATACCCAAACTTATTGCGCAAGCGAGCCGGCACGCGTGGGTTGGCCGCGGCGGTGGGCGAAATCGCACGATAGGCGAGCTCCAGCGAGTCCGTTGGGTAGCGCGTGGCACCGACATCACGCGACGGGCAGATCGACATCAACGCCATCGCCGCCGCCAAACGCACTTTTTCGACTTTCGGGCTACCCGCTTCGATCCGATACCGACGGTACGTCTGGCCTTCATCATCGGTCATCTCGCCCAGATCGACGTACGAACTGATGCGATTTTCTGTCTCATACGCGTCGCCCATGTTGGCGGGAATCCAGACGGCCGCGGATCGCACGGCCGCCATTGCGGCGTATTCGACCGCCAGGCGCCCAATCGTGATCTGGCTGAGCTGAACGATGAAAAGCATCACCATGACGAATAATGGCAGCGTCAAGACGAAGCTCAAGCTTTGCACGGCCCCGGTTTCGTCGCGATGCAACTGCCGCAGCGACAACGATGAAGTTGTTGCCCCAAACGCATCGCCGCCGGCAGCCTGCGAGCAGGAGTTCGTCGACGTGATCCAGCGAGCGCCGCTGCACGCAACCAACAGCCGCAACACCCCGGCTGAAAGCAGAATCCCGGTCAGATAGGGTAGGCAATCGATCAGCGATTCAGGCGTCATGTCGTCAGCGTCCCGGCGCTCACATCCAGCTGGCCAAATCGAGTCGGACGATCCAGAAGGCAGCCATCGTGCTCGGTGAAAGGAACAAATCGGTTTTCAACGGTTGTCGCTCTTGGTCAGACAATTGAAAGGCGCTGCCCAGGCGGAGTTTGTACAACGCAAACCGGGCGCTTCGCACGATCAGTGCCGGCAAGCCGTAGCGCCACACCAACACAATCAACGCCATGCACGCGGCCAGGACGAAGGTCCAGAGCATCACCTCAAGTCCAGCCATAACACCCAGGAACGCGCCGACCATGGCCAGCAGTTTGATGTCGCCACCGCCAATGCCTCCAGGAAAAAACACGTAACACACCAGCATCATGCCACCACAGGCCGACATTCCCACCAGGCTGTCGGACGGTGCAACGGCACCCCAGACGTCTAGCGAGTTGAGTCCCGTCGTTTGAGCGAACAAGCTGCAAGCCAAGCTCAGTGCAATCGCCAACAGAATGCCAGAATAAGTTGTCCAGTTGTAGATCTTGCGCCACCGCACATCCGTGTAGGTAGCTACCAACAAAAATCCAAATAACAGCACGGTAACAGCCATTGCCAAGCGCCTCGTCGCACAGCCATTGTTCGGCCTGAGACGCAAACTGAACTCATTCTCCTCCAGCGGCATCCAACGCGCCGCCTTCCAACTCGTCCATTCCTTCGTTGAAGAATTTTCTGATCCGCGGCCAACCAAATTTGATGATGAAGATCAGGATCGGCAAGGCGATTGCCGCAATGATCAAGATCGTTTCGATACTGACTCCGCCACGTTCATCCGCGTGGATCCGCTTGCAGATTGTCCACAGTGTCGTCGCAGGTGCATCGTCAGCGGTCTTCTGCGTGGGTGCTGCTTTGGCCGATTGCGGATTCACGGTTTGGCTCGCCTATGATTCTGTTACAGAAAAGGCCACGAAATAAGCACGCATGTCATTTCATAGACCAAGTTCATTATTCTCGGCCCCGCCCACATTACAAAGCCCGCCAGGGGCAATACAACGCAAATCAGAAGCACATAGTCCAGCGTCGCGACACCCTGGCGACGGAGGCGTAACCTACGTAGCGGCACTGGATTGCCTTTGCAGTCACACCGCGCCATGGCAGTCTCAGTAAACAAACACACTCGGATTGGTGGTCTTTCGAACGAAATCCCGTCCGATACGGTACATTCGATTGTAATGCATCGCCTCTGGCGAGCAACCGATTTTCGCCGCAGACAACGTGCAAGTCCCGTTGGTGAGGCGATTTGGCGATTCATACCCGGACCTACGGACGGACCGGCGATTTTGCGGCGGTTCGCCGAAAACTGGCCGTGTCGGTACTCCAGATTTGCCGCCGGTTACGCGAACGACTTGCCCTCAAATTGCTCAATCGCGGAGCGAATTTCGTCCGAAATTCGAATTGGTCGATTCGTTTCGTAGTTAAAGACAACGATCACCGAGGAGCCATCTGCCGCGATCGCTTGCTGCGTCTCGCTGTAAACAACATGTTCCATTGTAAGACTACTTCGTCCCAACCGCGAAACGCGGGCGCCGATTCGAACCGTGTCCGGGAAGTGCAACTGGCGGCGATAGTTGCAACCGATCGAAGCCAGAATCGGCCCCATTTTATGACTGTCAAGCATCAGAGGGCGGTTTCCCTGCTCGAAATAGGCGATGCGCGACGATTCAAGCCAGCGGATCGGCACGGTGTTGTTGACATGACCGAAGGCGTCTTGATCGCCCCATTGAATCGGCAATCGAATGACGATCGGAAAATCGACCAATTCGTTCGGTTGGTCACTGCCAGGTACGTCCGGTTTCATCATGTGAACTGCCCTGAGTGGCTCGGGCCGCGCTACGGCTCGCAGATGGTCGAGAACGTTGAGCATCTCTATAATAGTCGTCCAGCTTACCAATGCTTAGCAGTGTTCGATCTTTTATTATCGTCTTTCGCTCCGCGAAAGGCGACTATCGGACAGTAATTCCTCGGACGTTACTTCGCAGTGGATTCAAAAACCGGTTCTCACCCGACGTCGCACCCTCGTCGTTCTTAGTCATAATCGTAATCCTCGTCGCGCACGATTACGATTGAGATTAGGAGTTCTTTGGGCGAATGGGGTCGGGGGTCTTTTTGGGTCAACCACATGGGGTCGAAGGACGCCCCAGGCCGC
>JASLRF010000464.1 GCA_030744095.1 Pirellulaceae bacterium
GGGAGTGGCCTTGAATCCCGCGACACCAGTGTCCGCCGTGGAACCGATTCTAGCAGACTGTGACTTGGTGTTGGTGATGAGCGTCGAGGCCGGTTTTGGTGGTCAGAGTTTTCAAACGACTGCCTTGGAAAAGCTACGACGTTTGCGAACGCAAACGGCACCATCCACGATGCTTGAGGTTGATGGAGGTGTCAATGCTGGGACGATTGCCGAGTGTGCCCGAGCCGGTGCTCAACTGATGGTCGTCGGGTCCGCGATCTTTGGCCATGATTCGTATTCCTCTGCCGTAACGCAACTCACCCATACATTCTGTGGCGATGGGGACAAGTAAGCCAATGCTAAAAATCATACTGATTCGGCCTGGTTCGACGGACTTCGACGAACAAGGCCGAATAACCGGAACGCTGGATGTGCCATTAAATGATTGCGGAGCCGACCAAGTGGCTCGCACCATCGACGAATTAACCGACCAGCAGATCCAGGCGATCTACACTTCGCCCTGCAAGGCCTGCCAACAAACGGCCAATGCATTGGGCGAAGAGTTGGATTTGAAAGGCAAGCCACTGGACGGCTTGAAGAATCTCAATCACGGTCTGTGGCATGGAAAGATGATCGTCGAAGTCAAACAGAAACAGCCGAGAGTCTACCGGCAGTGGCAAGAGCATCCGGAAACGGTCTGTCCACCTGAAGGCGAGTCACCAACGTCTGCCCAGGAGCGGGGGAGAGCCGTGCTTGCCAAACTTGCGAAAAAGCATAAGGATGGCGTGATTGCGGTGGTGGTGCCGGAGCCGTTTGCGAGCCTCTTTCGGTCGCTGTTAAACCACGGGGAGTTGGGAAATCTCTGGAAGGCTGAATGTCAGTGCGGAGGTTGGGAGCAATTCGAAGTTGAAGCTTCAAGCGTCGGTTTGAAGACCTGATCCGAATTTGTTACCGCTCTGTCTGGCATCGCCAACGCAGACGTAGGTGTTTTTAGATGAGCAAATCGAGTGGAGAGAATCCACAGTCCGCGGCGACCCCACCGATGAACAAGCGACAAAAGAGAGGCGTTCCCGAAGGGCTGTGGCAACGGTGTCCCGGCTGCCACAACGCCATTTATCGTAAGGACGCGCAAAAGCGGTTGAACGTCTGCCCGGAATGCGATTTTCACTTCTATGTCTCGGCGGCTGAACGCATCACGCAGGTGTTGGACGAATGCACGTTCGAGGAATGGGACGCGGATCTGGCACCAGCGGACCCGTTGAACTTTGAAGACAAACGTAAATACCGCGACAAGTTGGTCGACGAACAGAAACGTACCGGGATGAACGATGCGGCCATAACGGGTACCGGCATGATTCGGGCCAGACGTGTCGCTTTCGGTGTTACCGACTCTTCATTCTTCATGGGCAGCATGGGATCTGTGGTTGGCGAACGGTTGGCACGTTTGGTTGAACGAGCGACGGAGCAGGAGTTGCCGCTGATCATCATCAGCGGATCAGGTGGCGGCGCCCGGATGCACGAAGGAATTCTCTCGCTAATGCAGATGGCCAAAGTGTCAGCCGCACTGGCTCGATATGATCAGGCGGCCGGTTTATATATCTCTGTGTTGACAAATCCCACAATGGGCGGTGTGGCGGCTAGCTTTGCTTCGCTCGGCGACGTGGTATTCGCCGAACCCAAAGCCCTGATCGGATTCGCCGGCCCGCGAACGATCAAAGCCACCATCAAGATCGAATTGCCCAAAGGTTTTCAGACTAGCGAATTCCTGTTGGAACATGGGTATATCGATCGCATTGTGTCACGGGGCAAACTGAAGAGCGAAATTGCACGAACGATTGACTACTGCGGCAAGTAATGGGATTTCTCGATAGACTCAAATCGATGCTGAAAAGCGACAAGCTCGATGTCGACGAGCGATTCGAACGGTTGCGCTCGGCCATTTCTGGCACGATGTCGAATTTTTATATGGCGCGTGATCGAGAGACGAAGAATATCGTTGGTTTGAAGATCGCGAAACAGGATAAGTTGGAGTTGTTCGAGGCTCGCTTCAAGGGGCTAAATAAACCCTCTGAAGGCGAAATCGCCACGTCGCTGCACCATCCCAATGTCGTCGAGACGACCGAATTCGGGCTCACGATCGAGAATCTGCCGTACGCCGTCATGGAATACCTCGACGGCCCGGGACTCCACGAACTCATCCATAATCGCGACCAGATCCTCAGCGGAAAACGCCTGAACTTGATTCGGCAGATGGCCGAGGCGCTCGCCTATGTTCACGAACAAGAGTTCATCCACCGGGATGTCTGCCCACGCAATTTCATTGTGATGAAAGACATGTCCACGCTGAAGCTGATCGATTTCGGCCTGACGCTGCCTGCCACACCGGATTTCACGCAGCCTGGAAATCGGACTGGCACACCGAACTACATGGCGCCGGAAATCATGCGTCGCAAAACGACCGACCAGCGACTGGATATTTTTTCCTTCGGCGTGTCGGTCTATCATCTGTGCGCTTTCGAATTGCCGTGGCCAAAGCCACCGCCAGAAAAAGCCGCCTTGGCCGCGATTGCCCACGATACGGTCGAGCCTCGAAATATTCGCGAATACGCGAAGAACATCAACTCGGAACTTGCCGATGCGATCATGTCGTGCCTGGCACCCGATCCGAGGCAACGACCTCAAACACTGAAAGATTTTCTGGAAACGATCCGCGAAATCGAAAGCGAGTTTGCCTGACGCCCGTTCCACTGCCTGTGGCCACAGGCGGCCTGCCTTGGATCCCACTGCAAGCGATTTCGTCCTCACATTTCTCCACAGCGCAGAAGGCGGCGGGTTGCAATCCGGTGCCATCCGCAATTCGGCTCAGCTTGTCGGATCGGCTGAGTAACGTCGACCTTGCCAGGTGTCTCGCCGCTGTAGCTCCATGTCCAGCGCCAATCGCACTGCGGACTTGTCCAGACACCACGTGGGACCAACAAAATAGTCGGGCGGTGCGTCTCCACTGATTCGCTCGACAATGGTGGTCGGTGGGAGCAGTTCGAGGAAGTCGACCAGCACGTTGATATATGCGTCGCGTTCGATCAGTGTCACTTCGCCACTTCGAATCTGATCGGCTAATGGAGTCCGGTCGACTGCGTACAGGTTGTTGATCTTGACCGAATCGGCGCGAAGCCGCGCCAGTTCCCTGGCGGTCGCCAGCATGTCTCCATGTGATTCGCCAGGCAGGCCCAAAATGGCATGAGCACAAATCTCGAAACCACGGCCTCGGCTCCGCGCGACGGCATCCTGGAAGGCCTCGTGATGATGACCACGGTTCATCCAATCCAAGGAACGGTTATGCATCGTCTGCATTCCGTATTCGACAGAAAGGTAGGTCTTCTGACTAACCTCTTCAAGCAGTTCCAGAACGTCGTCTGGCACGCAGTCTGGTCTGGTACCGATCGCCATCGCCACGACGCTGGGATGCGATAACGCCTCGTCGTACAGCCGTTTCAGCCGATCCACTGGGGCATGGGTATTGGTCGCCGGCTGAAAATACGCGGTGAAGTGGTCGCATGTGTAGCGCCGCTTGAGCCGTTCGATTCCGTTGTTGATCTGGTCCAGAATCGCGATCTTCGGCACGCGTCGGCTGGGGCTGAAGCTACGATTATCGCAGAATGTGCACCCCCCGGTTGTCACGGTTCCGTCGACGTTGGGGCAGGTAAAACCGGCGTCGATACTGACTTTTTGGACGCGGTGGCCAAATTTGTGCCGGAGAAAAAAACTGTAGGCGTGATATCGACGCTTCGCGTTCCGCCAATCATAGTGTGAATCGACTGGAATCGTTGACGCCAAGGCAACCCTCATTTAGATTCTAACGAGGCAGGGCCTCGAACCAATCCAAGCTACGGCTCGGTCTTGTTAGCCCGCTCCCCGACCAACCTGCGGTCGGTGCCCGTCGCTACAACTTGGCTCAAGTACGACAAGTTTCCGACCAAAAGGAGACTAAGTCAAGACGTCTTGGACACTAACAACGAACGCATCATAGGAAACACGAGTGATGTCGACAAGTTCCGGCGACGCCGAAAAACTGTTGGGAGAATTGGTGCCCCAAGGTGGTGGCGACCCGATCCCGCTGCGCAAAGATCGGTTAATGGTTGGACGTCGTGAAACGTGCGACATCATTCTTCGGTTCGGCAATGTCTCATCGAATCACTGCGAACTGACGCTGGAATCCGGTTACTGGTTCGTTAAGGACCTGGGAAGTCGTAACGGCACTCGATTGAATGGCTACCGAATTACCAAGAAACGGATGGACCCCGGAGATACGCTGTCGATCGCTAAACGTGATTACAAAGCAAAATACTCGCCCGCGGAACTCGGTGCTGAAGGACCGCCGCCGGATGTCGATGTCATGGTCGAAATTATGTCCCAATCACTGTTGGAAGGTGCCGGATTGGAACGACAGACTCGACAGGAGTCCGAAGGGCGTGTCGGCATCAGTGAACCGACGACTCCGAGCGACGCCGATGAAGCGACTCCCGATGCAGTCGATGCCGTTTCTTCTACCGATCCACAGGACGATTTGGGGCCGTCATCCGTGACAGAAACAGCTGACGAGACTCCAGAGCAAGCCAGCGACGCTGCAGACGACGACGAGCCGGATGAATACAAGTTGGCACCCGAATGATATTGTGAGGAGTCATTTTATTCGGGAAGCTCGAGCCGACTTTGGGCACACTTCACTTTGTCGCGTCCTGGTTGGACAGCCATCAAGCCATTAATCAAATCAACGAGGGAGTACGCGATTCGCGTTAACAAATTCATGCTTGGTCACATGGTCTATTTTACGTTGAAAGACAATTCCCAGGCCGCCATCGACGCGATGATTGCGGCTTGTAAGAAACACCTCTCGGATCACCCGGGGACCGTTCTTTTCGCCGCCGGAACGCGAGTTCCTGATCTGGTTCGCGACGTCAATGATCGCGAGTTCGATATTGCGTTGCACGTGGTTTTTGAAAGTCGGGAAGCACACGATCAGTATCAACTGCACGATCGACACACGCAGTTCATCGAGGAAAATAAAAGCAATTGGTCTGAGGTCCGCGTCTTTGACGCTGATGTCACGAGCTAGTGCGAGTCGCACGGACGCGTAGCGTGCGCGATGCATTGTTTCTAAATCCCATGTGACGAAAGACCCGCTACACTTATGCCAAATGCGCTTTAGACTCGTGGCAGCACACGCCTCATGTCCCTACGGAGCGCACGAATGCCCTTCGCGACGTTCGGCGCGCTCAATCGGAGTAACAGCTGAACCGGCAACGGCGATTGCCACATTGACGGCAAGGCCGTACAGCCCCGCGTGAACGCCGGCGACCTTACCCCAGCCTACGGCAGCGAGCGTCAAGGCAATTGCCAGGCCGACGATAGTGCCGACTAACGCCGGCGTCGCGCGCAATCGTGGCCAATGCAAGCCCAGGAAGAATGCGGGCGACAGCTGAATCAAGAGATCAAACTTACGATCCAGCAGTTTGACGAGGTCCGTTCCGCGCAGCGCGATCGCCAGCGACGCCAGCACCGCGATCAAGACCCACGAACAGGCTTTTCCTACTCGGGTCATTTCGGCCTCAGTGGCTTGTGGACGAAGGTGCTGACCATAGATGTCCTTCGTGACCATCGACGAGATAGACAGCAGTACGGAATCCGCCGTCGACATTATCGCCGCCAAAATGCCGGCAAACAGGACGACCACCAACCATCTGCCAAACAACGACGATTCTTGAATATGCCGGCAGACCACGGTCAAGATCGTGTCGGACCGATCGATCTTCTGTACAACGCCAGTATCGTCGATGAATTCGTGTACCAGGTCTGGAACATGAGCCAGCCCAATAATGCCAACCAAGACCGCGATCAATGCCGTTGTGAGCGGGACAAATGCCATCACGATCAAGCTGCGCCGCAATGATGTGGCGGTACGCGAGGCATAGATGCGCTGAATTGCCTGAGGGTACATCGCCCCACCAATGCCCACCAATACGATGTAACTGATCCATTCACGCAAGCCGTTGCCCGTTGGCGCGAGCGTTTTTGACGGTCCAGCCGCCGTCAGTTTCGACGCCGTGCCTTCCAGCTGTTCTCGTTGCATCAGGATCTGCGTCGCTTGCTCCAAAGAACCGAACTCCCGGAACACCATCGCTATCAGAATGAAGAAACCAGTGAATAGTACGAAACCCTGAATCGCGTCGGTCCAAGCCACCGCTCGGAATCCTCCCAAGGTTTCGTAAATGACAATGATCAATGCCAGCATGATGACACCGACGTTGTACGTCATTGTCGGTTCGGCACCAACAAGCCCCTCTAAGGCGTTCCCCATCGCCATTAGTTGAGCCAGCAGGAAATTTGATATCGCCACGACCATCACCACGGTGCCAAGCAATGAAAGTGCGGGCGACTCGAAGCGATGCCGTAAGAAATCTGTCGGTGTGATGAACCCGTGCTTTTTGGCAAGTGGATAAAGCTGTGGCGCAAGCAAGAGATAGAATACGACGATCGCCGTCATGAAGTGAACGCTGACGATCCAAGCGTAGCCGACTCGATAGGTCTTCCCAGAGAAACCGAAAAGTGTATTCCCACTATACTGTGTGGCATACAGTGTCAGCAGCAACACCACAAAACCGATGCCGTTGCCCGCCAGATAGAAATCACGGAGCGAGTTTTCGCGTCGCGCTCGCAACCCCAGCCAGCCAATGACGATCAGGCTGCACAAGTAGACGCCGATAAAGGCAAGCTCGATGTTGGTAAAGGGGATCAGATCCGAGTTCATGAAATCGGATCCTTGGCATCGGGTCGCTGGTCGTCGGCTTCTTCACATGGCCAGCGGCGCAAAAGAATCCAGCCGGAGAAGAGCGAAATCGACAGCGAACCGATGGTGGCGCTAAACG
>JASLRF010000465.1 GCA_030744095.1 Pirellulaceae bacterium
GGCTGGCACCATCGTTCAAGATCTCTCGAACCTGCTGCGGGTGCGCCTCCAAGTCGGCCCGTTTGGCGCGGGCTTCCGCAAAGTAGTGTTCGGCAGCGTCCGCCAGGGCTTTCTTGACTTGGCCATAACCGAAACCACCAGCGCGATAAAGCGCCGCCATTTCGTGGCGTGCAGATTCGTCGGAAAACAATGAAAACAGCTGGTACAAGTGATCGGTGTCAGGGTTCTTGGGCTCTTCCATCGGGCGGGAATCGGTGGTGATGCGCATGATGGTCTTGCGCAGCTTTTTCGGGTCCTCGAAAACGCCGATCGTATTGTCGTAGCTCTTCGACATTTTTTCACCATCGGTGCCGGGTACCTTGGCGGTGCTCTCCAAAACTCGAGCCTTGGGCATCACAAAAATCTCGCCATATTGATGGTTGAAGCTACGCGCCAGATCTCGACAGACTTCGATATGCTGAACCTGATCTTCTCCCACGGGCACAACGTCCGAATCGTACGCCAGAATGTCAGCCGCCATCAAAACGGGATACGTGAACAGACCCGCATCGGCCGTGATACCCTTCGCTTTCTTCTCCTTGTAGGCATGACACCGTTCCAGCAGTCCCATCGGCGTACCGGTCATCAGCAGCCACGACAGTTCGGACACTTCTGGCACGTCAGACTGCAGGAAGAGCGTCGCGCGGTTGGGATCCAAACCCAACGCCAGCAAATCCAAAGTAGCGTCCAAGGTGTTTTGCCAGAGCGTGGCCGGATCGCGAATGGTTGTCAATGCGTGTAGGTTGGCGATGAAGTAGTACGACTCGTCCTCGTTCTGCAGGTCGATGTACTGCTGAATAGCACCAAAATAGTTTCCCCAATGAAATCGTCCCGTGGGCTGGATTCCGGAAAGCACCCGCATGATTAACTCGACTAGTTTGGATGGATCTGCTTGAGGGCCTCATTGCCGGCAATTCCGCGCCGCAAAGTTCCCACGACTTCCGAAACGCGGCTGAGCTGCAAACTGGCAATCGCCGCCGGCAACTCGTCGATCAACTTCATCGACACGGTGGGGTCGTAATAATTGGCAGTGCCGATTTGCACGGCACTCGCACCGGCAACGAGGAACTCCATTACATCATCGATCGTCGCGATGCCCCCAATTCCCACTAACGGAGTCTTGACGGCTTGTGCAACCTGGTGAACGCAACGCAAGGCAATCGGCTTAATGGCCGGGCCGCTCAGTCCTCCCATGACATTGCCTAACAACGGACGCTGTTGTCGCCAATCCACCGCCATCCCCAACACCGTATTGATCAGACTAAGAGCGTCCGCACCGGCTTCCGAGGCAGCCAGAGCAATCTCGACAATGGAGGTCACGTTCGGAGTCAGCTTGGCGAGAACCGGCAACGAGCAATGATCTCGAACTCCGGCGACCAACCGACCACACAATTCCGGGTCAGTTCCGTAGTCGACACCACCAGACACGTTGGGGCAAGAGATATTCAGTTCGATTGCCGCAATCCCGTTCGAGGCACTCAGACGCTCCGCCATCGAAACGAATTCATCGTGACTGCGCCCCGCAATACTGACGATCAATGGACTGGCCAATCCATCCAGATACGGCAAGTGGTGTTCCAGGAACGCGTCGATACCGTCGTTATCGAGTCCGATCGAATTCAACAGCCCTGCAGACGTCTCGACGGTGCGCCAGGGGTCGTTTCCTGGACGAGACACCTTCGTAATCGTCTTGGGCACAATTCCGCCCAAGCGATTGAGATCAACCAGCCGCTCCATTTCGCGCGCATACCCAAACGTGCCAGAAGCGACGAGAATCGGATTGGGCAGTTCGAGCCGACCGAGTTGAACCCGGAGATCAACTTCCGAGTTTGGCAAATCCGATTCAGTCATAGCAAAGCAGCAGCGGTAGCGGTGAAAGCGAGCCAAGTTTGGACTCACTTGAATCTAGCCGCATCGCGCGTTGCGGACAATGACGGCACCGGTACGACATTGGGGCCGAGCTCGACAGATGAGATGCGGCACCGAAATTCTGGGGGCGGAGTACTTTGCACAAGACGTGTGTTTCGGACGTCGCGGGCCGGCTGCGACAGACGTCTGCGCGCAGCATGATGTCACACCGTCGAATACGGTTTGTCAATCACGATGAAGTTGCAGCCCGGGCTAGATCACGCCGCCATGCACGCGCTGTGGCGACATGTGGCTCGGCTGATCTAGAAACCAGAAGCGTTCCCATTCCATGAGAATCGTCCGCAAGTCTTCAGATGTGAAAATCAGCTGCTGGGCTCGATGTGAGGGTTCGCCCGAGTAGATCGGCAAGAGACAGCCCACATTTGAGGTCAGCGCGATACCAAGCAGCAGCGCGCAGAGGATCCGACGCATCAGAATCTCCTCCTTGAAAGGAAGCACAATCAAACTGTGATCCGACTGGCATCCATGTCCAGCCCTACGGCCCAACAACTGGTCTGATGAAAAGTCGCTTGACAGTAGCAGTTTACGGTGTTGCCGAACGGCAACATTCTACGATAAGACGAGTGAAAAGTAGTGCAATTGAGGGAGCCTCAACCGCTAGTTGCCCCACCTCCAAATCCTGGAGACGAGCGATGGGCTTGGTAAGGGTCGGGGGCGGGTGGCTCGTTCGCAGGAGGAGCAGGTTCCGCCGCAGCTGCCGAGGACATTGAATCCCCCGCGGCCGCCGCGGCCTCGCGCTCTTCGAGCTGGCGGACCTTTTCCTCCATCTCCTTGCCAGGCTTGAACGTTACGACATATTTCTCGGGCACATCGACACGATCTCCCGTGCGGGGATTGCGTGCCTTGCGAGCTGCCCGTTTCTTAACTTCAAAGACACCAAAATTGCGAAGCTCAATGCGCCGCTCATCGACCAAAGTCTCGACAATGGCGTCAAACGTCTTTTGAACGATTTCTTTCGTCTTCAACTGGGTCAGCCCAATCTCATCGGAAATCGTCTTGACGATCTCTTTCTTTGTCACGACACGACTCCTGTGGGATTCTGCCGGCAAATTACCTGAAAAATTCGTCCCACGGTTGATACCGACGAGTTCCAAGTGTAAATACCACAAGTACTAGAGTCAAGATCAACAACTTTGACGCGGCCGCACAAACGGATCAAAACTGGCGTTCTCCTAGTTCGTTTGTATCTCCACCGGACGACCTAAGTGGTGACAACTACACACTTTACAAGATCAACACCGGGGCGCAGTGAGAGTCTCAGTCTAAATCATTTCAGAGACACAACTTACGGAACGTTTTGCGAACAAACCCGTCGCGCCGACGTTGATACTCCAACCATCATCGGTTACCTATTCGTCAAACTTCAACGAATCGATACAGATTGAATTCAAACAATCCATCTCGTGGAAGCCGCCAGGAAGGAACGCTCGGTTGAATTGCGGAAGCTCAATCAATAAGGTCAAACACGGAACTCTTTGCGACGCGTTTCAATCTC
>JASLRF010000466.1 GCA_030744095.1 Pirellulaceae bacterium
AAGCCGACGTGCCGACGGGCAGCGCATCGTTTAATCAAGGTCAGATGCTCCCAGGCGCCAACTGGATCTACAGCTGGGAGATCTGTGATCGACTTGGGACAGCTGGTAGCACGCAAATCAACCGCAGCTTGGATGGAACAACAAGCGATCCGTTCTACGAAGTCGCACAGTCCTGGACGGTTGCCCTCAGCCTGACAGATCGAGTCGGAGCGTACACAGAATGGTACGCTTTTTTCCCGACCGGTGCTGACACGCAAAAACCAGAACACTACTTCAATGGTGGGTTTACGTACCTGCTAGCGGATGATTTTCAGATTGATGTCCGCGCCGGCGTTGGGCTGAATCAAGCAGCCGACGATTACTTCGTGGGCGTTGGTGGCGTCGTTCGCCGTTGGTAGTCTATCGGGGTTGCCCGAAAAAACTACGGTTGGGCGACTTCGCCGCCGTCACGCGTGGCCATGGCACGCCATGTCGCCAATTCGATCGTCTCTGCAATAAAGCGGACCGAACCGTCCGCCAACGCGGAATTCACTCCACCGGGATGGTAACTGCGTGACGTGACTGCGGCATACGTCAGTCGGTCTGTCGATTTTCCCTCGCGGAAGGAATTGAAGTCGACATCGTAATCCACACCGCCGCTGGTGAACGGCAATTGGATATTGGGAGTAAACGTCCCCGTAAAGCCTGTCTGGTGGACGCGCCCGTCAACCCATTCAGTATGTCCACTATTGGACTTGAACGATCCACCGAGTGCCGTCACTTCCGCCGGGGTGGACGGAATTAACGCGCCTGGGGCACTCGGGCTGCCTCCGTCACGTAGATACGGAGTCCACGCCTTGACTTCAGAAAATGCCAACGTGTTGCTGGTCCCGTCAGTAACACTTGCAAATCTTGTGCGGCTGTTTGGAAAAACCAGCCCGTTCCCACCGAGGCGCTGGAGCGGATTGAAGACAAACCACGTCCCAAAGTTGACACCGTAATTCAGAGGATAGTGTGTCAACGCGCCGTCCGGTCGCGGTTGATCGCGGATTTCGCTCGGACATAGATACGTGGGGACTCGCGTTTGTGTAACGACCGGCTGGCTCTTGTAGTCGTAATTCCAATCAATCAAATCACCGAGGTTGGCTTTTTCCAGGAAGGGCAGCAAACGGGCCTGCATTGACCAGCTATCATACGTGGCCCCAATCGGCAGGGTCGCAGAAGGCGGAAATTGCTTGTACGTGTCGTGGTAGTTATGGAGCGAAAGTCCCATCTGTTTGAGGTTATTCGAGCAGGACATGCGGCGTGCGGCCTCGCGGGCAGCCTGAACCGCGGGCAAAAGCAAGGCGACCAGAATGCCGATAATGGCGATTACAACGAGCAACTCGACAAGTGTAAAACCGACGTGGCGGGTGTTGGGGGTGTGTATCGGGGTGTGCATGGAGAGTTCCTTCTGCGTGCAGCCAATTAGGCGGGAAACTGCTGGTGTCGATAATGATACTCGGTATCATTAAGAGAAGTTTATTCGCCTGGAGTCAGTCTGTCAATCAGCAAAATGCTTTTTTTTTGCGGGTCACGTTTCCCGCAAAAATGTACGAAAACGGCCAGCCCAGGCGGGTTTCGACCAGAAAGCTCGCGACTTCTGCCACCTGCGGGTGGCGGAGTGGGCGCGATCGAAGGTGACGACCTCTGTTCGGCTCGTGCTTTGTTTGTGCCACGAAAGTGGGGTGAGCATCCTGCTTGCTGCGTTCGAGCGATAGCTCGCGTCGGTCCGAGGCACAGCCTTGCTAGGCTGTCAGCGCCCGCAAAGTAGCCAGATTGACTTGATCCCAATCATCGCCAGCGAGGTTTCTTCCTTTAGGCGTTTCGAGATACATCGGCACATCGCACAACCTGTGGTCGTTGACGAGGTGCCGAAATGGTTCGAGCCCAAGGCAGCCTTCTCCCAGGTTCTCGTGGCGATCAACGCGCGAACCGAATTCACGTTTGCTGTCGTTCAGATGGATCGCGCGAATCTGTTCAATCCCAATCAGTCGATCCAGTTCGGAAAAAGTTGCCGTGAATTCATGGCTTGTAGTCAACGGATAGCCAGCAGCAAAGGCATGGCACGTATCAAAGCAAATCCCCACTCGATCTTGCTGCACGACTCCATCGAGGATCGCAGCTAGATGTTCAAATCGCCAGCCGAGATTGGTGCCCTGGCCCGCGGTATTCTCAAGGAGACATTGCGCGCGAATATCACTCGTTTGCTCGTGGATTGTGTTTAACGCCAGGGCGATTTGTTCGATACCTTCTTCTTCGCTTGAAGTCGTAAAGGATCCTGGGTGCACAACGACAAATGGGATGTCGAATTTCTCGGCGCGCTGTAGTTCGACAATCAATCCGTTGACTGATTTGGTCCAGAGTACCTTGTCGGGGCTTGCCAGGTTGATCAAATAGGAAGCATGTGACAGAGGATGAGCAATCCGCAAATCGTCCAACGCTTTGTGAAACTTCACGACGTCATCATCAGTGATGTCATTGGTACGACTTTCGTTGTTGACCTTGGCGTTAAGCCCAGCAGGCTGGACGTTTGTTTTGGACGCTTGGACCGGCCATTTCTGAGGAGCAGCAGTGAATATCTGCACGCAGTCGCAATCGACCGTCGCTGCTCGCTCCACGGCTTTGTGGAACCCACCAGCAATCGACATATGGGCACCAAGTATGACCATCAACATTCCCTACTAAACCCCAGCCATATAACCACTGGGGTTTGAGTGTACTTGTGTAGTGACATCCCGAATCTACAGAAGTGAGCGTTGCTGCTCTTCCTTACGTGGTGTCGAGCTCAGATGGGAAGCAGCGAAGAATCTGAGAGGCAATCTGACGTTTGCTTCCTTGGTAAGGGATGGGTCGGGGTACGTTTCGAGGCCCATTCATCCGTGAATATCACAATCGAAGAAGAGATGGCGAGATCATCTTAAATAGCTGAACCAACAGCTTCACGGTGTGTTGGCACATTGTAACCCCTTCGCCAGCAGCCACCAGCACGCGCTATCGCGGGGGACTTTGATTCGTCTGCGTGTCAACGCGATCAATTCGCGATGGCACTGATCAACATGATGACAAAGGGCAGGACCATCAGCAAGGTCCCGATGATACCCAAAACCATGCCTGCCTGGGTCAAGCCTCGCCCGGATGGATCCATTCGTCCCTCCCGGATCTGCTTCAGGTCGGCATGCCCCATCACCCACGCGATTGGAGCAAGAATGCCACAGCAGGCAATGCCCAGCACGCCGAAGGCAAGGAGCATTCCTCCACGATGCGGCTGATATTGCCGTGGGCGAATTACCGGATTGACGGATGTCGGCGCGGAATACGGATTCGCATTTGCAGCTGCCCCGTCCGCGAATGGATTGGCATGTGTGGCCCGTGCGGCGGCCTTGGCCAGGACCGGGTAGACGGTTGTCGCCGGCATCCATTGCACCGATCCATCGCGCTGCAGGTGGCAGGCAGCGGTAATCCGACCCTCAGTCAGCCAGGAATCGACGTCGGTCTTGCTGACAGGTCCATAGACGTTGCCGTCTTCAGTTCGCAAACGCCATTGTTCGCCAGATGGTTCAGGTTGCGTGGGTCGTCCACCCGTCTCAAGCGGCGACTGAGGATCGACGGATGGGGCATCGAGCGCTTGAGGAACGGTGTACACATTCTTGCAATGGGGACATCGTGCTTTGCGCCCAGCAAACTCGTCGCCCACGCGGAGTTTACGTGCGCAGTTTTGACAAATGGTCTCGATTGGCATACCTGATGAACCCTTGCAAGCTAATTTGCGACAGTTGCCGCAAGCATGACGAAGACAAAGATCAGCAATCCTATGATGAACAGGATCGAGTGTATCATCCCAATGATCTGACCAGCCTGCGTTAGGCCCATGCCGCTCGGGTCCATCCGCCCAAGCCGCATCTCCCGTAGATCGCCACTGCCCATGATCCAGGCGAACAATCCAAAGATGGGGCAGATTCCGATGACCCAGCTAATGACTGCAAGGGCGAGAATCAGTCCACCTCGATGCGCGGCAGTGTATCGGTATCGCGTCGGCCCTGCCGTCGTATTGACTGGCGAATAACCTCCGGCCGTCTGGGGTGATGTGACGGGAGATTCCGTCGCACCTGTCCCGAAGGGGATTCGTGTGGCGGTTTGGACTTCGTTGAGTACCGGATAGAATTCACCGGCGTAATCCCAATTTGCTTCGTCCGGCGCGAGTTGGCATTCGGCGGTAACACGTCCGTCGGTGACCCATTTGTCCAGTTCTTCTTTCAGGACAGGGCCGTAGATTTGGCCTTCAGGGGTTTTTAGACGCCACGTCTTCTCGTTCCGCGTGTCGCCGATGGACTCAGAAACACCGGAAACCGAATAGATTTCATTGCACACGGGACAGCGCGCCTGCTTGCCCGCGAACTCATCGCCGACACGCAGCTTGCGACCGCAACCTGGACAGATGGTCTCTATTGGCATAAGAAAATGACGATCGTCCCGTTGTTGGTTGAAAATCTCCGGAGACGTCTCCGTTTGGCCTCCGCGAAGTGTACTCGAAGGCGAAAAGCCGATCAACGATGCTCTATTTTGACTGCTTGTTGCCGCCAGACCCCTCGCAGCCGTACAATACACCGCAGTGTCTGGTGGCGTAGATTCTGGGTGCGCGGAGTCTTTCGATGTGGGACAATTGGAGGGTATTCGTCGTTGCCGGCGGCATCTTGGCGGGAATCTTCGCCATGATCGGCGTTGCATTCTTGCCGGCCTGGCAAAAACGGCGAAACGAAGCGCTCATGGAAAGGGGCCGCACATCGTTCCGCCGTCGCCGTGAGTGGCTTGAGGCCCGGTTTCTAACATTGGCGGAGCAAAGTGGTAAACCGCGTGGACTCCGTTGGACTAATTGTGAATTCGATGATGACGTCGCCTTCGCGCGTGACCGAAGGAGCGGCCGCCCACGGGCGCTAGTGGCAGTTACCATCTCGTTTGAAGCAATTCCTGGTGGCGGGATGGAAGAAGTCGAAGCGGTTGGCAACCTCCGCGCAGCGACAGTCGTTTTTCGTCTAGATGGTCCCGGATGGGAAACCGACGGAAAGGCCTGCTACAACCTCAGTCCCGCACAGACGATCGACTACTACCACAATGAGCTGGAAACAGTCGAATGAGCGGCAATACCCTTCAACGGTGTTGGCCAGGAGGGGATCGGGAGTCTTTTTCGGGCATGGACTTACGATCGGAAGACGTTGATGGCCGAAAAAGACTCCCGCCCCCCTCACCATTTCAAGACCCAAGAAGGTATTCGTTTTGGAGTCCTACGCTTCGTCGAGCAGCTTACGCAGCACGGTTTGCAGGATTCCGCCGTTCCGATAATAGTCCATCTCGACGGGCGTATCGATCCGCACGCGAGCCGCGAATTCGGTGGCGCTCCCATCGACGGCGCGGGCTTTCACCGTGACTTCGCTTCGCGGCTCCAACTGATCATCAAGCCCTTCAATGTCGAAGATCTCTTCGCCGCTTAGGCCCAACGATTGCCACGTTTGTCCCTCGGAAAATTCCAACGGCAGTACTCCCATGCCGACAAGATTACTGCGGTGAATCCGTTCATAGCTTGCTGCAATCACAGCCCGCACTCCCAACAGGTGCGTTCCCTTGGCAGCCCAATCCCGACTGCTGCCGGTCCCATATTCCGCCCCCGCCAGCACGATCAACGGCACGCCCTCGTCGCGGTATTGCATGGCGGCATCGTAGATCGTCAGTTGCTTTCCGGAAGGCAGATGGCGAGTCCATCCGCCTTCGGTGCCTGGGGCGAGTTGATTGCGGATGCGAATGTTGGCCAGCGTGCCGCGCAACATCACGCGGTCGTTTCCGCGACGCGATCCGTAGCTATTGAAATCACACGGTTCAACGTGATGTTCCGTCAGGAATCTGCCAGCCGGGCTGTCCTTCGCGATGGCACCCGCGGGTGAGATGTGGTCGGTCGTGACCGAGTCGCCCAGCAACGCCAGCACGCGCGCATCGGCCAGCGGTTGTGTCGCCGACACCTCGCGCGATATATCGACGAGAAACGGCGGCTCTTGAATGTAC
>JASLRF010000467.1 GCA_030744095.1 Pirellulaceae bacterium
ACGCACTAGCTGGGGAAGTGCTCAGCGAACATCGCTTCGACAAACTCCTCGGCGTTAAACACGGCGAGATCCTCAGCCTTTTCTCCCACACCAACAAACTTGACGGGCAGATCAAATTCTTGGCGAATGGGAATCACCACACCTCCTTTGGCTGTGCCATCAATCTTGGCCAGGGCGATGCCAGTGCATATGGCCGCTTCCGAGAATCCTCGGGCCTGGCTGATTCCGTTCTGACCAGCGGTCGCATCGAGCACCAACAGCACTTCGTGCGGGGCATCCGGAATCTGTTTGCTGGTGACACGCCGAATCTTCCCCAGCTCCTGCATCAAACTGGTTTGTGTTTGCAAGCGTCCGGCTGTGTCGATGATGCAAACATCGAAGTTCAACTCAAGGGCTTTGGCCACGGCGCGATGCGCCACACTGGCCGGATCACTGGCTTGTTCACCTTTGACGATCTCCGCACCGATGCGTTCTGCCCAAATCGTCAACTGCTGCACGGCCGCGGCACGAAACGTGTCTGCCGCACCAAGCACGACTGACTTTCCGTCGACCTTGAACATCTGAGCCAGTTTGGCGATCGTCGTGGTCTTTCCCGATCCATTGACGCCAACGACCAGAATAATCGTAGGCCCGCTTGCCGCAAATTGAATGGGCGCTTCATCCTGTTGCATCAGTTCCAACAACTGATCCTTGACGATCTGCAGTGCGTCTGCAATTCCGATCTTGCGAGCGCGGAAATCCGATTTGATTTGGTCTCGAATGTCAGTTGCCGGCCCGGCTCCCATATCCGTTTTGATCAAAATCGCGAACAACTCGCTGAGAAACGTGTCGTCGACAACGCGGTCACCTTGTTTGAAGAGATCGCGTACATCCGTATTGAGTAACTGGCGCGTCTTCTGCAGGCCTCGCCTAAAACGGCCAAGGAACCCACGCTGCAGTTTGTCGCCGCCAGAATCCACTTCCGGTTTCTTTCGGTCAAATAAGCCCATAACCTCGATTCTCTGCTGAAGCCAAAACGGGAGAACTATGATCATCGGGCCTATTCTAACGAGAACCGATCACAGACCACAGGCCACGGGCTTCGCAACCTACTCCTGCCCCCGATCATGCAGAACGCGGTCCAGCACCCCGTTGACAAACTGCGATGACTGCTTGCTTCCGTAACGCCGGGCCAGTTCAATCGCCTCGTTGATGACAACGCGATCAGGGGTATCGGTGTACAACATCTCATATGCCGCCAAACGCATGACATTGCGATCCGTGACAGCCATGCGTGCCAGGCTCCAATTCTGTGCCCGTTCCTCCAATAGCGCATTCAGTTCGCCACGGTTGCGTCGAACTCCCGCCAGCAATTCGACGGCAAACACGACGAGCTCTTCGTCGTGATTTAAGCGTCCGCGAAGAAATTCATCTGCGACTGCCATGTTGCGATCGGGATTGAGATCGTCCTCGTAGAGGATCTGCAGTACGACTTCACGAGCTCGACTTCGACGCGACATAAGAATCCGTAGGCAAGAGGCGGGGGCGGCTAGATGCCGCCTGAATTATAAGTGAATCCGTCGTTTGGCAAGCGGACTGGGAAGGGCCGCATGGCGGCGCAGCCCTAAAACCAAGAAATGCTCGGATAATGAACGCACGGCTGGCGAATCAGAAGGCGGACGAACCAGGAAGTTGCCGCAACAGATTGGCCATTTCCAAAGCGGCCTCGGCACATTCAACTCCCTTGTTTCCAACATTTCCGCCCGACCGATGAATCGCCTGTTCAAGCGAATTGCAAGTCAGGACGCCCATCAGGACAGGGATCCCCGTCTCCAAGGCGATCCGTCCCAGACTGTCGCTCACTTGCCGGTTGATCTGCTGGTCATGCGTCGTTTCTCCACGGATCACCGCGCCGAGACAGATCACACCAGCGTGCAGCTGGAGTCGTGCCAGGCGATCGGCAACAAGTGGAATTTCCCACGCGCCGGGAACCCATACGACATCAATCGAATCGTCTGCGATGCCGGCAGCGACAAGCGTTTCAACGGCACCAGCGAGCAGCTTGCCCGTGATCGATTCGTTGTATCGAGAAACCACGACCGCGAACTTGCGATCTCCTCCCTGCAGATCTCCCCGATACTCATTGGGCATTAACGTTGTTCCTATGAAACTATGGATGTCGAACTTTGAACGGTCTTTACTTGCCCATATTCATGCCCATGAGAAATTCCACGTTGGTCTTCGACTTCTGTAATCGCTGCACCAACAGCTCCATCGCTTCTGGCGCATTCATGTCGTTTAAGACGCGCCGTAACACACAGACGCGCCGGTGTTCCTCGGGATCCATCAACATCTCTTCCCGCCGAGTGCCGCTACGATTGATGTCGATCGCGGGCCAGATTCGCCTATCGACGAGTTTATGGTCCAGGATGATCTCCATGTTCCCCGTTCCCTTGAATTCTTCGAAGATCACCTCGTCCATCTTGCTGCCGGTGTCGACCAACGCCGTGGCTAGAATCGTCAGTGAACCGCCTTCCTCGACTTTCCTGGCTGACCCAAAGAACCGCTTGGGTTGTTGGAGCGCGTTGGAGTCCAATCCACCCGACAAAATCTTGCCGGACTGCTGGCACTCGGAATTCCAGGCCCGCGCCAGGCGCGTGATCGAATCCAGGAATATCACGACATCCGTCCCGTACTCGACCATTCGTTTGGCCTTTTCCAGCACCATCTGCTGGACGAGCACATGCCGCGAAGATGGTTCATCGAACGTCGAGCTGATCACTTCGCAGTTGGGACCTTTGACCTCGCGTTCCATGTCCGTGACTTCCTCGGGACGCTCGTCGATCAACAACATAATTACATACGCATCAGGAAAGTTCGCCAGGACCGCCTTGGCCATCTTCTGCAGCAAGATCGTCTTGCCGGCCCGTGGCGGACTCACGATCAAGCCACGTTGGCCGAAACCGATCGGCGCAATCAAGTCGACCACGCGCATCGCAACCTCGTCGGGATCATGCTCCATGACGATACGCTGGTTAGGATGCAATGGCGTCAAGTCGTCGAAGGCGATCTTCTCAGACAACATATTTGGATCTTGATAGTTGATCGCTTCGACACGTAGCAGAGCAAAGTACCGTTCGCTTTCTTTCGGCGGGCGAATCTGACCGGAGACCGTCGCGCCAGTCTGGAGGCCAAACCGGCGAATCTGACTGGGCGAGACGTAGATGTCATCCGGGCAAGACAGATAGTGATAATCAGGACTGCGCAGAAAGCCGAATCCGTCGGGCAGGATTTCCAGCGTTCCTTCGCCGTACATCAAGCCGTTCATCTTGACACGTTCTTTCAGGATCTTGAAAACCAAGTCCTGCTTCTTCATCCCTGATACGTCCGCCACATTCTCGCGGCGAGCGGATTCGATCAGCTCGGCCATGCCCATTTTTTGCAGTTCGGCGATGTGTATCTCGCCCTGCTTGATTTTCTCATAGCGGTCGTTGGTGTCGTCGTGACGTTGAGAGTCTTCACCCGTGTCGTCGCTGGCGTCATGGCCCGGGCGGCCTTCGGCAGCAATCTCTTCGGCTAACGACAGCGGCTCGCTTTCGTTCTCCAGTTCTTGCAGCCGGTCAATTTCCGATAGGGCCTCTCGAGATGCGTCGCGAGCCTCGTCAGAGTTGACGTCCAGCTCTTTGCGGCCGCGCTCGCCACCGCTTCTGGTTGACATGATGATGATGCTCCTGAAAAGGATCATTTGGTGGGCGCATGGGAAACGTCCACGGAGGGAATGTAGGGAATTGATGTAGGAGGGGGCTTACTTGAGGGTTCTCCAGAACTGTTGAACCTGTGCAAAAGTATGTTCAGCCGAGCCGCTGTTGTCCATTACCCAATCCGCTTGTTTTCGTTTCATGTCCAAGTTTCCTTGGGCGGCTTCGCGCGCCGAAAACTCCGAATCGCTCCAACCGCGCTGTTTCGCACGCCCCAGACGCTGCTCGCCCGACGCATCGACAAAGACAACTTTGTCGCAAAAACGAGCCCAATCAGCCTCCATGAGGAGCGCCGCATCAACCACCACCGATTTACCAGGATCGTCACGGGATAAAGCCTCGATCCGCGCACCAATTCGCTGGCCGATCTTGGGGTGCACTAAACTCTCCAGAAACTCCAGATTACCTCTCTCGTCGGATTTCCCGGAAAAAACTCGCTGACCGATGGCAGACCGACTTACCTGACCGTCGGCATCGAGAACCTTGTCGCCCCAACGCTGAACCAGAGCAGCCCGCACATCGGATTCACGCAAGACCTCGTGGCCAATCCGATCCGCGTTAATAACTTCAGCACCGAGTGAGCGAAATTGTTCCGCAACAAAACTCTTTCCGCACGCAACCCCACCAATAATTCCAATCACCGCCACTTGAATCACTCCAGCGATTCACATTCCGCCCAATTTGGACCTGCCTTCGGTTCGACTTTAAGGGGCACATTCAGATCCCCGACCGACGTCATTTCTTTCACGACAAGAGATGCCAGCATCGCGAGTTCTTCAGGCGGCGCTTCGAACACCAATTCGTCATGTATTTGCAGCAGCATTCGTGCCTGCAGCTGTTCTTCGCGCAGACGATTGTGCACTAGAATCATCGCTAACTTGATCAGGTCCGCA
>JASLRF010000468.1 GCA_030744095.1 Pirellulaceae bacterium
ACGGCAAGGCACTGGATCTGGGCGACGTTGGTTAGCAATGTTCGATCTTTTATTGTCGTCTTTCGCTCCGAGAAAGCACGTTCCCTTCGCGGAGCGAAAGGCGACTATCGGACAGTAATTCCTCGGACAATGCTCAATACCGGGCGAGGCTGTGCGTCGGACCGACGCGAGCTATCGCTCGGTTGCGGCACCCGCTCCCCGACCAACCTGCGGTCGGTGCCCGTCGCCGAAAACTTGACTCATTTGTCATTTGTCATTCCAGGAGTCACCCGCACTTGCCAGACCGAGACATTGCCAAACGTCTTTTCGCGCAGGAACTTAAGGCGGGCTCCTTGGAAGGACCCGCGCAGATCGCGGCGCAGTGTCTCGTGCATCGCGGGCCGCGAATTGATCACGAGCCAACCGCCGTGATGCTGTTGCAGCAACCCAGCGGCCTGACTCGAGAGTCGTCCGCTGTGGGATGTGGGTAAAGGGTAGATAACGGCAGGCTGCCTGACCTGATAGAGGCCGGTCACAGGCAGAATGCAGTACTCTCTGAGTGGATGATCCGATTCCGCGCGAAGTCGATCCGCCTCGATCAAACCACTCCGCACCAGAACAGGTGCCGTATCCTCGCGGGTTGCGTTCAACCAAGCGATGGCACCGCGCCAGTCCTCTCGTCGATCCGTGATCAAGCGGCCATCGCGCAGGAACTGCCCCATCAGCCCGTTCCCAACTACAGCCATGGCGGTGATCGCCAGTACGGCAACGGTGCGTCTCCGTGGACCACGACAGATCGCCACACAGAGGCCGGTGCAGATCATCGGTGCGACGGCAACTCCGATGAGGTAGCGAGGAAAAAAGACTCTCGCTAGATCGCCGGCCGTCAACGACCAGGCGATGACCACCGGGGCGCACCACCAAAGAACGAGCAGCGGTATGATGGCAAACCAAGTCGGCAGTTCGATGGCGATTCGCGATTCTGTCGCGTTGCGATGCCAGAAGCTCCGGCGATGCCAGAAAAATGCCACCGTTGTCAAGCCAACGCACAGCAAGATTGCACTCAGCACGTACAGGTCCCAATGAAACCAGCCAATGGCGACCCAAGGAGGCTGCTTGGAAACGAACATCTCCCACATGGAACGTCTCGCTGCAATTTCGCCCAGATGTCTCCACGTAATGGCACATGCGACCACCGTTACGGCGACGTCGCAAAGGAGTTGTGCCGGCCGATAGGTTCCCTTCCCGCGTTGCCAGAACTGCACCGCCGCCCACCAGAGCAACTCGCCCGCCAAGAGCAGAATCGTCGTGTAATGCAGGTGGAACAACACAATCCAACCGACGGCCACAGCCAGGCGACGCCCCCAACGGTATTGCCTCTGGAGGCTCCAGAACGCGGCAAGTTGGAGCAGAGCGATGATCTGCACTAACGCGTACGGTCGGGCTTCCTGCGAAAAGAAGATCATGTTGCTGTCCAGTGCCACCAAGATCGCCGCCAGCCATCCGGCCGAAGTCGCCCCACACCACCGCCAGGTGACAACCCCCACCGCGACGATCAAGGCAACGCCTGCCAGCAGAGACGGCAGTCGCAAAGCCAGTTCGTTTTCGCCCAGCGCAACAGTCGACAGCCGGACAACGTAGAAATAGACTGGGCTCTGATTCCCAATCCGAGCGCGAGGAGCAATCGCATCGAACGTGTCTGACACGACCCAGCTGGTGTGAAGCTCGTCCAGCCAGAGACTCTCGCTGATCTGCCAGAGTCGTGTGGCCGTTCCAACGCCAACGATGGCAAGCAATCCGCAGGAGAATATCAGACGGTTGGCGCGATCCGACATGGAAGCTCAACCTTGTGGCGGCACGGGCCAGTGCCGACCACGCTGGAGAGAGAGTGTTCGGTCGGGCGCCTCGTCGTTGGGCTCGTCTGGCAACCCGATGAACTGGTCGCCGCGAATCCAGTCGAGGTCGCTACCGTACAATTCGCCTTGGAGCCGCTCGGTCAGACGACGACGCACCGCCTGGTGATCGGCAGCGTCGATCAAGTCGATCATTTCCTGCGGATCGGTTTCCAGGTCGAAGAGCTGCCTGCGGTTGCCGGCCGCGTAGTAGATCATCTTGTAGCGACCATCGTGAATCATCCGAGTCGCTTCGGTTTGCTCGCCATATTCGCCGTACAGCCAGTCACGCTGTGACGCCGCGACCATGGACAGCCCATCGACAGAATCGGGGATCGGCAGACCGGCAAGATCCAGCAGAGTTGGCATTACGTCCTGCAGACCGACCAGTCGATTGTCTATCTTCCCACTGCCAACGCGCCGGTCCCCAGCTCGCCCGACCAAGATCATTGGTACGCAAGCGGAGCCCTCATAAAACAGACGCTTGGCCCACAGCCCGTGGTCGCCCAACATGTCTCCATGGTCGGCCAAGAACATCATGACCGTGTTGTCCAGCAGCCCTTCTTCGCGCAGCGTCCCAATCACGATCCGTAGCTGATGGTCGATATGAGTGCACAACGCGTAGAACGCGCGGCGGGTGGCGCGAATGAACGATGCACTGTAATGTTCGCTATCGATGAGTCGGTTGTTCATGCGGCTGGGCATCGTGTTGGGGTCTCGCGGCCAACTGCTCCGAAGTGGCTCGCCCGGTTCAACATCGCGATAAAGATCCAGACAATACTGCGGCGGGACCAATGGCGGATGGGGATGCGTGTACGAGAGATACCAAAATGCCGGCCGGGTCGGGTCGCGTCGCTGGATCACCCGCGCCATTTCACGCGATGTCCAATTGGTCACATGATGTTGTTCCGCCAGGTGCCACGGTCGCCAAACGTAGTCGTTGTTGCTCATACCGTGCAGAAACTGCTGCCCGACCAGACCCTGTTCGCCCAAATAGATTTCATAGTCGTCCGTTGGGCCGTACTGGGGACGGCCCTCTTCACACAGCTGCACGTCATCGAAACCAGCACGGGCGCGGGGAGGATAGACATGCAGTTTTCCAACGGCGAACGTCTGATACCCGCCGGTTCGAAATGCATCTGCAATTGTTGGCACGTTGGGCAGCGGTAGCTCGGTTTGAAAGCTGCGGTCGCCGTGCGTGCGTGGCGCGGTGCCTGTGAGCAAGGTTCGACGCGCCGGAATACAGACGGGGCATTCCGTGTACGCTCGTCGAAACCGTACGCCGCAGCGGGCCAGTTGATCCAGCGTGGGCGTTTGTACGGCCGGATGACCTGCTGCCCCAAGCAGATGGCCTGGCCAATGATCGGCGGTAATCAGCAGGATATTGGGTTGGTCGTTCATGGTCAGCCCACAATTTAGCGTACGACTGCGGCGGGGTGCAGGTGCAAATGGCGAAAGCGCCTACTAGAAGCCAGCCCCTCCCGGAACAGGGATTGCTCCTCACAACTGGCCGTTCAGTTTAGGAAAGTGACACGAATTGCAGGCAATGGGAAAGACCGCGGCTCGCGAAGCGAAGGCCGAGTAGGTGGGAAGCAACCGGTAGAAACGGGA
>JASLRF010000469.1 GCA_030744095.1 Pirellulaceae bacterium
GGCGGCTACGCATTCACTCGTGGGAAGAAGAACAACATCACCGATAATACGCCGTTGCGTTACGGCAAAGGCTACTGCTATGAAGGCGGACATCGTGTACCGTGGATCGTGCATTATCCACCAATGGTCCGAGGCGGCACGGTTTCGGAGGAGCCGGTTGTGACTACGGACTTGTATCCGACGATTCTGCGGCTGGCGGGAATCAATTCGTTGCCGCGTCAACACCGTGATGGCGTGGATCTCTCACCTCTACTAATTGATGCAGGCGCAAAGGTGGCTCGTGATGCGATCTACTGGCATTACCCGCACAACAGCCCGCAAGGCGGCACTCCCTCAGGTGCGATTCGTACGAGAGACTGGAAGTTGATCGAGTTCTTCGGCGACGGTCGTCGCGAACTGTATAACTTGGATGTTGATATCGGTGAACGCAAGAACCTCGCGCGACAGATGCCTGACAAAGCGAAGGAGTTGCAGGATCGGCTAGTTGCTTGGCGAAAGGAAGTCGAGGCGAAATTGCCGTCAGACGCGACGAAGTTCCAGCCGCAAAGAACATCCTCGCCGGTTGAGAACGTGACGCCGACAAAAGAGTTCCCCGGCTTTGACAAGCTGGCCGACGTCGAACTGAGAGAATCCGAATTGGGTTATCAGCTTGCCTCGACGGGCAACGGACTTGCGTTACGCAACCTGAAGCAACCGATCAAGGGCAAAGCCGTCTTCGACGTGAAAATCCGGCCGCCAGGTGTACTTCCCAGTAATGGGTTTCTGGTGTTCGGGGCCGAACCCACCGACGCTGGCACAATCAAGTGCGGTTTGTTGGTGGGCGGCAAGAAGCTCACGGCGTTCAACGGGGTTTATCCGCCAGCGAAGCCTACAGAGACCAGGGCAGATCTTGTCGGTGGCTCGATTTACGATGTTCAAGTAACCGTTGACCTCAAAAATGGAAAAGTGACGGTCAAAGCCGCTAGCCGGGAGATCACGCATCCGCTGCCCACAAACCTGAAGGTGATCAACTACGTCGGCTACGCTGTAATCCGCACTCGTGCGGAATTCGGCCAGATCACTGGAGCAGACTAACGCCGTCATCGACCAACTCAAAGATGGCAATGGTCGCAACTTTCGGATGGGCCACATGGGCGGTAGAGAAGTTTTGTGATAAGGCCTATGCTGTTCGTTTACGATTTGCCTCGAGCCAATCAGAGCTACCGCTCGGTCTTGTTAACCCGCTCCCGTTGGTCACTAAAACTTGACTCAAATACAACGAGTTTCCGACCATAGGGAGACTAATCCGGAGCAAGTGTCATGAACGCGCCGTATCCAAATCAACCATTCAATCTCAAGACGGGACACTTTAAATATCTGATCTGTTGCGGTCTCATCTTCGGCATGTGTGCCGCCTGCACCAAGCGGCAGACTGCGGCTCCGGCGACTCCGTCGACGCCAGGCAATACAACAGTACCGGCCTCCACTAGTAGCGAGCCAACAATCGTGCCAGAAGTAACCACAACGAAGCCCGATGACACGCCGAAGTTTGGACCTGCCCCGGATGGTAAAGTACTACGTCATGCGGTTTTCTTTTCGTTTAAAGAAGAATCCAGCAAAGAGGATATTCAGAGCGTTGTCGATGCGTTTCGCGAACTGCCATCGAAGATCGAAGAGATCACCGACTTTCAATGGGGCGTCAACAACAGTCCAGAAGGAGCCAACGATGGGTTCACGCACTGTTTTCTGCTGACCTTTAAGGATGAAGCTGGGCGAGCGGCTTATCTTCCCCATGAAGCGCACAAGGCTTTCGGTGACGTTTTGCGACCACACAATGACAAGGTCTTCGTGCTCGACTACTGGGGAAACGCCGATGTCGAGCCATTGGAAAAGGAATTGAAGCACGCCGTCTTCTTCCGCTTTAAGAAAGGTGCGACCAAAGAAGAAATCCAGAAAGTGGAGGCGGCTTTTGCCGAATTGCCCTCAAAGATCGACACCATCAAACGTTTTGAATGGGGCATCAACAATAGCCCAGAGAGACACGCTGCCGGGTTTACACACTGTTTCATGGTGAGCTTCGATTCGGAAGAGGGACGAGCAGCCTACCTGCCACATCCGGAACATCTGGCATTTGTCGAGATTGTGAAACCAGTTCTCGACGCTCTGCGCGTGCTGGATTTCTGGGCTCAGAAATAGCCGGTGGTTTGCCGCAGTGGCGTTTTGCTTGTTTGTCAGGCCAGGATGTCGGTGATGACTTTCCCGCGATCGATATCCAAGCGTCTTCGGCCCGGGACTTCCAATCTAGAGTTGTCCAGGCCGAGCAAGTGCAGCACCGTTGCATGTAAATCGGTCACATAGTGACCTTCGCCCAAGGCATGATACCCCAGTTCATCGGTAGCGCCGTGAACGTGCCCACCGCGCACGCCAGCGCCGGCCAACCAAACGGTGAAACCGTTGGGGTGATGATCGCGCCCCGTCGTTCCGCCTGCCCTTTCTTCGAGCCCCGGAGTACGTCCGAATTCCGTACAGAAGACTACCGTCACATCGTCCATAAGACCGCGACGCTTCAAATCCTTGAGTAGGCCGGCGATCGGTTTGTCGACGGACTTACACATTTTGCCGTGATTGTCTTTCAGTTGTTTGTGGGAATCCCAGGAGCCGTATGGAGATGGAAACACCTGCACAAAACGTACGCCACGCTCGACGAGCCGCCGCGCCGCGAGGAGCCGCTGACCGGCGACCTTGGTGGCCGTCTCGTCGACGCCGTATAACTGATTCACTTCCGAAGGCTCGTCAGCCAGGTTGACAGCGCCGGGCACGGCTCTCTGCATTCGATATGCCAGCTCGTAAGACTTGATCCGTGCCAAAATCTGTTGATCGCGCGGATTCGCCTCGGCAGTGATACGGTTGAGTTCCTCGACCAGTTCGAATTCGTTGGATTGCTGTTGTGCCGTCTGTGTGTTTTGTCGGGTGCCGAAGGCAAGTGGGTTCTTTGGATCCAGTTTTAGCGGGACTCCGGCGTGTTCCGGTCCCAGGTAGTATGAGTCGATCGACGCGCGTGTGTCAGAGCGTGTGGGCCCTCCCAGCACGACGAAGCGGGGCAGATTCTCATTGATCGAGCCCAGTCCATAGTGTGCCCACGCGCCAATGCTCGGCTGCGTTTCGTCCAGTCGGTGCCGACCCGTGTGAATCTGATTCTCAGCCGCATGGTCGTTGTCTGTGGTCCACATGTTGCGGACGAAACTGATCCAATCGACACACTCGGACAGATGCGGCCACCAATCCGTGATTTCAATGTCGCTTTCGCCACGTTTTGAGTAGCCGACTTGCATCGGGTAAATCTTCGGATACACATCTCGGACATTGATCTCCTCGGCCGGCACACTTCGAAATCGCTTGCGGTGCAAAGGCGAATCGACGGGGTTGGGAAATGGTGTCTCCGCCAACGTCTTTCCCGCATATTGATTCAGCGCCGGCTTCGGATCGAACGTTTCCACGTGGCTATAACCACCTGACAGAAAGACCCAAATGATTGATTTCGTACGGGGTGGGAAATGCGGCTCGCCATTGGGGATGGAATCGGCACGCACGACTCCATCGTTGGCCAACATGGCACCCATGGCCAATCCAGTGAATCCCATTCCAAAGTCGGCGAGAAAGTCACGGCGATGCATTTTTCTGGTTGCCTGCTATCGAATGGTGACGAAATCGTTGTGATTGAACAAGACGCGGATCAAACTTTCACGAACCATCTGTTCGTCGTCAATGATCTCTCTCTGTTTTACCAGGAACCGTTCCGCGGCGGCAACTTCGCGTCGGACGGGCAGGCGTGATAGCACCGCGATGAACGAACCGGCAATAAATGTCTCATCACCGTTGCCAACGCGCTGCGAAATCCGTCTGGCGGCCTGACCACTGCAGCGGTGAATGATCGTGCTGTTGCTCAGCGCCAACGCCTGTTGAGGCAAAATCGTATTGGTTCGTCGGAAACACTCGGTGGGATCGGGAGCATCAAAGATATCAGAAAGCGCATCGGTGCCACCGTCTTCTGGATAGACCTCGTAGTAGAGGCTGCGGCGATCCGTGCTCATGGCCTGTGTATTCGGCAGGACAGGTCCTCCCACCGTCGGATCCAGGTCGCCGGCAATGAAGAGGGCACTGTCGCGAACAACTTCGGATTCCATTCGCCCCTGATTCATTCGCCAAAGCAGTCGATTGTCTTTGTCTTTGGCGAGATTCTTGCTTAGCCCAAGATCCGACGAACGCATCCGATAAGCGCGGCTGGTCACGATCAGACGATGGATATGTTTCATGCTCCAATCGTTTTCCAGCAACTCGACGGCCAACCAGTCCAGTAACTTCGGATGCGTGGGAGACTTGCCATTCCGCCCAAAATCGAAAACGCTTTCGACCAGCGGTACATGGAAGTGGCGCATCCAAATATGGTTGATCGCTACGCGAGCAGTCAGCGGATTCTGGGAATCGGTGATCCAATAGGCGAGTGTGGTGCGACGACCGGTGCTTTGGCGCGCTGTCGTCGGACTGAGCATGGTGTAGGCGGTTGATTCTGGTGTTGACGTCTGGCGATCGACGACAGTCTTCAAGTCTTTCCTCGCTGTGGACAATTTCTTGCCGAGTGTGTCAATGCGTTTCTTCTTGTCTTTTTCCCCATCAGGCAGAGCATGGGCCTGTTGCAGGCCGAGTTCGGCGGCCAGGATTTGCCACTTCGCATCCGCGACGTCTGCGGCGAGTTGCTTGACGTAGGCGGCTTTTGCCGTTTGTTCGATGACGGCTGCCGCGGCCTGGTCGCGGAGTGCATTATCTGCCGCAATGGTGGCAATTGTGCCTGCCAGCTTGAGACGGCTCGCTTCGAGCTGATGCGATGTGGCAGTCATGTGGAGCGAAACTGCACCCAAAGCTGCCTTGGCTTGTTGCACTTTCTCGTAACTTTCTTGCGCCGATTTGCAGCCCGCGATCATCGAAACGAACGAAGTTGCCGGCGCAGCCGACTGGGGATGGACCAGCCAACCGTCAATTCCGTCGACATCTTCGCTGTCTTTGAAATGCGGCTCTTCAAAGTCCCAGGTAAACGTCTGCGCGCCAGCCACCACGGCGACTTCGTCGATCAATGCCTGGGTGCCTGTGCGGCAGTCGAACGTAAGCGGCTGGTGCGGATTCTTGGGGGAATTCCATCCATTCAGGGCGATCGGTTGGTCCTTGACCAACGGTTTCTCTGTGCCGTGCAGCAACACGGTCAGGAGGGCGTTGTCCTCGCCTGGTTGGATCACCAAGGTAATGTCGAAATGGTCCTGGCCTTCGTTGAATTGGTACCTGCCGGCCGTAAACTCATTGAAGCCGCCCACGCTGTACGCCTTGATGTTCCCGCTAACGAATCCGAGATACAGGGCGGTAAGTTGCTTGGTCGTATCACGAGCCAGCTGGAAATTGATGTGGTTGTCTGCGAGGATCCGAATTTCAAATGATATCGTCGTGCCGTTCGGCACAACTTTGAGGCGTGGTAATGCGTTTTGAATGATCCGCCGACCTTGTGCGGCGTCGAGATAAAGAGATTGTTTGCCGGCGATGGCACCGGGCTCGCCCGCCTTGATGGCTGCCTTGATGACGGAATCAAATGCCCGCTGTGACTCGATTAGCTGTGCTTGCGGTAGCGTCGTATCGACACGTTCGGTTGTTGCCTGTTGATGGGCCTGCTCGGCGGTCTGGACGGCGGCTTCGAGTTCATTGACGATGGCCTGTTGGATCTTCGGTCGCGACCCCGGGTACCATCCAGATATCGGAAGATCGACCGGCTCAATGTCCGGCAGTGGAACGCCTAAGAAAGAGGGCATGCCCGGCGGAAGACTGCCGCGCTCTTTTACTCTGTTGCGTTCATCGCCGCCAGTATAGAACCAGGTGCTAGCGCGGGGCCGCTGATCAAAGATGCGGACCATGCCCTCTCGAACGACTTTGCGTGACCCACCGTAGCTGTAGGGCTGAAATGCTGGTGGTTCCGCCTGTCCAACGACGCGATCCTGACGAATCCCAATTGG
>JASLRF010000470.1 GCA_030744095.1 Pirellulaceae bacterium
TTCACCGTTCACCTTTCGATGTTCGATGTTCGATGTTCAAAGTTCATCGTTCTGCAGACACGTCGCGCCACGTTCCAAAATCTCTTGCGTATCACGACACACGCGTGGGTCACAGAGCGACCAAAACTCGTCACCCGATTCGATCCCGTGCAAGAAATGGCTAACCGAGTTCGCCATCTCGGGAGCGACCTCGGGGACCGGCAGTTCCACACCTTCCTGGTTGTCTTCGGTTGCTGAGAGCAGTCGCCCACCGTGACGTGGTTCCAGTAGCAGCGTGCCACGTGTTCCATAGATCAGCGTCAGGTAGGCGGACATCTTGCCGATTTGCGACCAGGATCCCTCAGACATCGCCATGCCGCGGGGATACTTCATCACCAGAACCGCGTTATCCGGGACAGGGCAAGTCTCCATCTTCACCAGCTGATCGGCCGTCGCCCAGACCGATTCGGGGCGGCCGAGCAGGACTTGGGCGAGCAACGCACCGTAGCAACAATAGTCCATGTAGGCACCGCCTGGACCGTTGCGTTTTGGATCGAATAGCCAGTCGCAGAAGAAGTCCGAACAGCCCAATTCGGCCGGCCCGGCATGTGCTGCGCGATAGCGGACTTGCCAGACATCGCCAATCGCGCCACTCTTCGCGGTCGAAATCGCGTGCTGCATCTGAGGCCACCAGGCGAATGGCCAGTTGACCATCAATCGTGTCTTATTCGCGTTGGCGGCCGCCAACATACGATCGGCACCTGCCAGCGTGGCAGCCATCGGTTTCTCCACCATCGCGTGCAGCCCACGGGCGGCAGCCATTTCGACCAACTCTGGACCGGTCGCGTTATCGGCGTAGACCAACACAGCGTCCAAAGTCTCTGCGTCCAACATTTCACCGTAATCGCCGTGCGCCACACAACCATACTGGCTCGCCGCACGCTCGCGCAGCGCGGCATGGGGGTCAGCAACGGCAGCAATCGTTACGTCTGCCCGATCACGCGCATAAGGCAGATTGTCCCAGATGTGATCGTGTGTAAGACCTAGAACACCAAGACGACATATCATTCGCGACGACTCCTGTGCGTCCCGCTTGCCACACGGGATCTCATTGTGCGGCACAATCCTCTTCCCAGATCCCGTCTGGCAGACGGAACCTACGAATCACGACCACGAATCGAAAATCCTTCAACATCATTGATCAACCCAAATCGGGCTCAACCACGCCCATTGCCCGTTCACCTGACGCACGCGCGCCCGATACCGGTCACTGCCCCCGGGGGCGTCTTCGAATGCCGCCTTCACACGGCAGTCCTCCTCCGGGATCAGCGGCCCAATTCTCACGGCCTCGGAAAGCCAGCCTCGCAGATAGTGCGATCGACCACGCCGCAGGAGGTCACCCAACGTATATTGGATCGTCGCACCATTAGCAACCAACGTCAATCGATCCGACAAGCGTCCATCAAGTTCGATGGACAAGGCCTGTGTAGTGCCGTGACGCATCGACAGATTCCCCGTGGTGACTGACCTCCAGCCCAGCTGTCTCGTTTGTTGCTCCAAGACCTCGTGCGGCAGATCTTGTTCATCCGCATCGGTCTGGTGTCCACCAACGCCTTTGGGCGCTACGATGGCTTGCCCGGAGAAACATGTTTCGACAGCATTGATCGCGCCGTCGCCTAATGCCAGATCAAATGACCATGGAACGGATTCATTCTTGCGGCCCCATCCCCAAGTGATGCGCAGACGAAATCGCTGCTGGCCGCGTCTGTCGATTTCGCCTGGATCGAAAAGGTGGGGATGCAACCGCTTCAAGACGACATCGTTCTTGAGTATTTCGACGCAGTCCACAGCATCACTGCCGCGGACGTCGAGTTCGATTCGTCGGCCCGCGGTGCTCTCAATTTCCCCGCCCATCTCTGCGCCATCAACCAACATCCTGGCTTCGATTTTGTCGCCCGTGACCGCGTAAACGCGCCGAGCCAGGAAGGCTTCCCAGATCGCCTCACGTGTCAAGTTGCTGGCCCACACGCCAACGCGACCATCGCCGTGGCTCCCTGGATAACCACCATGGTGGTCCGTCGACGCGATCACCCCGAAACGGTGGCCGTTGGTCCAACCGGCGGACGCCGTACTTTGCCAGTCGCGTGGCCCCATATCATGCAGCATCGGATACGGCGCTTCTTCGCTCTCCGAACAGCCGTGCAACGAGTAGATTTCGACAAACGGCGACAAGCCGGCATCGAAATACTCCCAGTCGATGCCTCGGTACCCCGCGGCATATCCGATGTGGTGCGGAATCACGATGGCACTGGCGGCGCGGGCGACCTCGCGCAGCGCCGGCAAATCCGGCGCGCTGAGCAACGGCAATTCCGGTCCGGCCGCGTAGACGTTATGGTCGCCATACTTGAGTGAATGCCATTCGTAGCTCGGTAGCGCCAGAAATGTGTCCGAGCGACTGCCCGCCGCTTGCTCGGCAAGCAACCGATCCCAATTCTTGGCCAACCGCGCAAAGCCTTCGTTGTGGTAGTCAATGATGTCGCCATACTGCTGGCGATCAACGGGCATGTCTGGCCAGAACGCATGGCCGGTGATTGAACAGAAGTCGAGCTGCCGACGCGCTCGTGCGAGCGCCTGAGCGACGGTGCCTTCGCCATAGCTGATCGAACAATGACTGTGCAGATCACCCCAATATAGTTGATACGTCATTTGCCACCGGGACCGAAAAAGTGAACCGACTTTGAGTCGACCATGATACGTGATCCGCGAAGCGGCGCGCAGCTGACCGATCGTTTCACCAACGGCCGTCACGTCAACACGCCAGCCCCCATCGACGACACCTGCCGGCAATCCGCCTTTTCGGCAGTATGCAGCCGTGCTAGGCTTTGTCTGAAGACCCAAATGCCCTCACCCTATCCCTCTCCCGCAAGCGGTAGAGGGGACTAATGGTGCCGCTTTGCGGCCAGTTGTTTTGGTTTTGAGACAAAGCCCTGTATCACGCCAAGCTTCATTACCCGTTCAACCGAATTCCCCAGTTGCTAAGCTCCTTGTCTCTTGTCGACAAGAGCCCGCAGAGAACTGGCTATGATCACGCCGGAAACATCGACTTCTGTCGCACGTCTCTATGCCGTGTCTGCCATCTTGGCCGTGCTCACTGTTCCGGCGTTGGCGTTGGACCTGCCATTGGCACGCGTGTGCGCCGAAAACGGTTTGCCCGGCGACCTGCGCAAAGGGCTCAACCTCATGGAAGCCTACTCCCATGGGATCGGTGTGGGGATAATTTGCCTCGCCGTTTTCGTCCTGGATCGCTCGCGGCGCTGCCATGTCTGGCGTCTGGCGGCCTGCCCGATTGTCGGCGGACTGATGGGAACGTTTGCCAAAGGCGTGATCGCTCGCAGCCGTCCGAGTAGTTTTGATTTGAGCCAGCCAATCGCCACCTCGTTTGGCGCGTGGCTTCCCTCGTGGAACGTGCCTGACTGGGATCAGCCGCTGCAGTCATTTCCATCGGGCCATACCGCAACTGCCTGCGGTTTGACGGTCGCCTTGATTCGCATGTACCCGCAGGGCCGACATCTGTTTATCGCGTTTGCGGTATTGGCCGCGTGTCAACGAATCGGAGCCTCCGCCCATTTTCTCAGCGACACGTTCGCCGGAGCCGCTGTGGGTCTGTTCTTTGCCACGTTGGTGCTTGACCCACGCTTCGGCGGGAAACTCTATGACCGCTTGGAATGCCCGCAATCGCCGGAAGCTGACAGTATTTGCAAAACTGCTTAGCTCGACTTTTTCCATTTTATGTAACCGTTCACGGTAAAGAATTGGTACATCGTTAGTTTAGCAAAATTGCTACTGTTCGCGGATGGACAGTAGGGACA
>JASLRF010000471.1 GCA_030744095.1 Pirellulaceae bacterium
GACGTGGCCGAGAAGATTTATGCGCTCTGCCGCAAGAATCCAAACGTCCCCGTCAACACCGTCGGTCTCGGTAACTATTTTGACCAGAATCTGTCGACTTTTTTGAGAACTGTGGCCAATATCTCCGGCGGTACATTCCGCGGACGCTAGCTCGGACGATTCATCCGGTTCATTGTAAAAGGCCGGAACAAGCGCAGCACAGTTCCGGCTTAAGAATGGCGTAGAGTATTGGTATTGCTGTAATTAGTGCATCAATCCAACGCCCACTTGGACTCCTTGTCTGACCTTGGCGTCAATGGGGTACAAGCTGCACGGCATCAATAATCACGTGTCCGTCCGTTCCTGCATTGCTGATTTCCACCACCGTCTTCTCGGCCGCGAACGTAAAGACACCCACGGTGCCGAATGCACCATGCTTCGGCTTCTGCCTCTGATTTACGGTGACGACTTGCTGGCCGCCCGCGTGTTGCACTGTCACCGGAACATTGGTCGCTCGATTGGCATTTGGAGACCAAGCGATTCGTACCTCGTAGCGACCCGCTTGAGGAACCGTGATCGCAAACCGTGCGGATTGATTTCCCTTATTCGTATTGGCATCGTGTCGATAGCCGACGCCAACAAAAGGGCCGACTACCTGACTTGCGGCTTCGAACCCGGTTCTGGAGGCTGCCGCGTCATCGACGACGACTCCTTCGAGAGTCTTGGGATCGACGGCCTGCGCGGATCGTCGCACGGGGCCCGTCCAGGCTAATACCTGCCGGTCTTTCCGCAACCGATCGCGCAGTGCCGCGTAGTCGATCTGTTGCACGGCAACATCGGCCTTTGCCGCCTGCATCGCAGCCGTCGCGGCGGATTGGCCAAGCACCATAAAGACCGGCTCCATCCGTATTGATCCGAAGGCAATGTGCGATGCACTCAAGCAAACCGGGACCAGTAGATTGTCACACTCAGGTTGCTTGGGCGTCATCGCACGATAGTCGATCGGATAAGGCGAAAAGCCACCTACTTCGACGTCCCCTTCATTTCGCACATGTCCGTCAGCGTTGACATAGCGTTGCACGTTGTGCGAATCCATCGTGTACGCAGCCAGGCCGATCGACTGTTCCGCGGCGACTCGACCCTGGCAATTGTGCTGCGTCATGACATAGGGGCCGATCATCCGCCGTCCTTCGCGTACGTACAACTGCTCTTGCCAACCATCCGCTCGTGCGAACTCGTCGCGACACGTGCCCCAGCGAGCCACTTCGCGGCGAATCTGTTCGGGCACCCGGCGATGATTGGCCAGTGTCCACATCAAGCCTTGCTGATAAGTCCGGTGCTGCTGGCGGAAGCGATCTCGTTCTCCATAGCTTGCTTCGGCATAAGAGTAATTCTGCCCAATGAAATCCGTGGAGACTGCGGTTCGATTGTTGGTGTCGGTCTTGCGATTGGGCATTCCTGAATTGATCCAAGGCATCCCTTTTTCGCCCGCCTCGAAGTTTCGCAACAACAGCTCATAGAGCTGCGGATCGTGGTCGACAGGTTTGGTGAAGGGCAAACGGTTTTCAGGGTGATCAGTGAGGCACATGCGAAAACAAAATGCCTGCGCTCGACGATCGCCGGTGCCTTCCTGCCCGGGACCGTCCGGGTCGATTCCGGGCAGCAGGCCGCTGGCGCGATTACCCGGTTCGACGAACGGATCGACACCTGGTTGGAATTGATGGAACCTGGCGTGCTGGGTTTGGACGCCGTTGAGCGTCTCCTGATAGGTCGTGTTGCTTTCGCGGCCCACTGTGTATGCAACACCCGAGGCAGACATCAGGTCACCTTCATACGTCGCATCAATGAAGATTCGGCCGTGTATCTTGACGTCATTCTCCAGTGTGATCGACACGAGCCGCGGACCGTCTTTCGTGATGCCACGCGCCAGTTTTCCGGAGCCCGAGTTGCCGGCTCGGTCCAGCCGTTGTCCGTACATGACGGGAATCTCATGTTCGCGGACGAGGCTTTGAATGATTGTCAGCGCAGCAGACGGTTCGAAGGTCCACATTGTCGCCTCCTGATTACCGGAACGGGTCTGACCTCCGTCGCGATATTCCCCGCGCTGTTGCCATGTCCAATGTTCCGGCTGGTCGTAGTACTTGCGAACTCGCTGATAGAACTCGCGCGCGATCCCGCCGATAGCCGCTTTGTTGCCGATGTCGGTTTGGCCAAGCCCACCAGTCGTCAGGCCGCCAATGCGTGCTGTTGGTTCGAGAACGACCACACTGCCACCCATGCGTCGAACTTGGATTGCCGCTGCAATCCCGGCCGACGTTCCGCCGTAAACCACGACGTCGTATTGTTTCGGCTCCTCAGCGTGTGACGACGGCGTGTGGGCAGGTAGCACCGTTATCGACACGATAAAAATGGCGGCGGTTAGAGCTGAGCAAATGGGATATCGCATGAAGGTGACCTTTGTGTTGTCAGTTTAGTGCGAGTCGCACGGACGTGTAGCGTACGCGACGCCTTGTTTCTGAGTCCCATGTGACGAAATACCCGCTACAGTTACGCCGAATGCGCTCTAGTGGCGAGCTTCATACTAATGTAATCGCTTTTTCAAGGAAGCGAGAACTGGCAGGATGCCAGAAAGTGTTCACACGGGTAAACTGGATGCACGCCCGATTCCTTGGGCCCAACCTGGATACGCATATCAGATTACCACCGATGTCCTCATTTCCATCAAACTGGACGTTTTTGCACGTCAATGACAGCCACTTGGGCACGGCACGCTCGTATCGTTTTCGACCGGCAATTAACCAACGGTGGGCGGCGATCAAACGGCAAATGGCAGCGACTGATTCCGAGTTTCTCTTGCATGGCGGTGATTTTACACGCGACGGTCAGACACATGAGTTCGAGTATCTTCAAGCGCGCGAGGACTTGGATACGCTTCCATTTCCTTCCTTTTGTATTCCGGGAAACATGGATGTCGGCAATAAGCACGCCGCGACAAATGGCGACAAGAGCCTTAACAAGAATAACTGGGACTGGCACGACCCGAACTTGAACATGACGGCAAGTCGGCTCGACTTGTTTGCGTCGTATTTCGGCCCGATCCACTGGACGTTTCTCTATCGGAATGTACGCTTCACCGGCTTTTATGGTGCGGTGGCCGGTTCTGGATTGCCGCATGAGGTGAGATTGTGGCGGTTGCTCGAGCGACTGCCGACGCTGCCACGGGCCGAATATCACGTGGCGATGATGCACTATTGGCCGTTCATCGAACAGCCGGATGAGCCCGCGTGGGACAATACCGTGGCAGACCAGTATGACAACTGGTATTTCTCCCTCGACGGACCGCACCGACAACGTATCTGGCAACATTTGCGCGATGCAAACGTCGACATCTTGTTTTGTGGCCACGTCCATACGGGCCGACCGGTTCAGAATGTCGATGGGATTCGCCTGTTTCGAACCTGCGCCGCAGGCAATACCGCCCAAATGGTCGATCGGTGGCCTGATATTGATACGCGCTCTGGCTTTCAGCGCTGCGATGTCACTTCATCCGGCATCAACGTCACGTTTGTGCCCGGAGACGACCAATGCGACGAATTCGACTCGTTCGGACCGATGGGACACCCGCCGATCGACGAACGGGACTATTCCATCGCGCGCGAGCAACCAGC
>JASLRF010000472.1 GCA_030744095.1 Pirellulaceae bacterium
GCCGTCTTCGTACGATTGTTCCCACAAGGCCGGATAGCCGTCGTCAAACCTGGCGAATACACGGGTCGATTCGTTGGCGTCGAGCGTAAACCGAAAGTGATTCCAAAAGTGAATCTTCGTGAAGTCGTTGTAGTCGGCCGAAGCAAAATCAGCAAATACGGGGTGCCCAAAATCAATTTCGCTCAACATCACGTAATCACCCTCGCGACGTGCAGACTGATCGGTGAGCACTTCGATTGTCTTATTGAAGCTGGTCAACTGCACCGCAGCATCATGGCTGGTGGGGACGACCAGACACGAGCCGCCGGCGACGAGATAGTCTTTCAACTCGCCCATTTGCTTCACGGTCACGGGCCGCGCCACCACGATCAACCGTGGCGGCTGTTCTGGATCCAGGCTCAACGTTTCTTCCTGACGTCGTGTAACGAGCGAAATGTCGCAGTGTGGAATGCCCTGCAGAGCGGCTTCGAAGAAATAGCGAAGACCTTCGGGATCGCCGTCCGCGTCGTCACCAACATAGACCACCGTCAGCGATTGGTTTTCGATTGGAACGGTGTAGAAGACGTTGTCGAAGGCGTGATCGTCTCCGCGCAACACGAGTCGATCAAACGAACCTTCTTGATTCGGGCGTGGCACGCGAACGACACGACTTTGCCCCGGGGGCACCGTCATGGCAATATCGTCGGCAACGTCACCTCGTGTCTCGCCCGTTTCCCAGCCGACATAGAACTGATCCGATGACGAATTGGCGGCATTGAAAATCCGTACGCGCGGTTCTGCGTCATGGTCTTCTTCCGCATCCAGCAGTCTCAGCGACGCATTGGTCTTAAGCGTGGGTGACACGTGACGTACCGACACGACGATGTTCTTGGGCCACTCGTAGGACTGCAACGCGGAAATCAAAGCACCCTGTTGCAGGTCGCTGATCAATACGATTTCCGTGGCAGCATCGGATTGGTTGCGATCATTGGCGACATCGATCGCGTCGGCGACCATTACCAAAGCCGCCCCCAAATCAGTCGTCGCCCAGCTGGGAGACAGCGTCTTGAGTTGATCTTCCACCAAGGTTGCTTTGCCCGGTCGGGTGGCTTGTGGGCGTTCATCAAAATCAACGAGTGATCGGGAGTGTTGATCAAAAGCAAACAGGGCGACATCGTCGACCGGTTCTAATGCAGCCAATTCGGTTCGCGCTTGGCTGACGGCTTGGTTCCAAACGTCGGCGCGCCGCATACTAGCGCTGGTGTCCAGCATGATTGCGATTCGGCGACCACGGATCGAGCCCAATGACAGGTTGGCCGCTTCACGCAGGAACGGACGTGTGAAGGCCAGGGCCAACAACGTCAAAGCCAAGCCACGCAGCAAGAGCAGCAACAGGTTGTCAATTCGGCTGCGACGCGTTAGTCGTGGGGGCGAGGGCGTCAGAAACATCAACGAACTGAATGCGTAACGCCCACGCGGCGTGCGGCGTATCAAATGAAAGATCAACGGCAAGGCGATCGAGGCGATTCCGAGTGCGTAAAGCGGTACGAGGAAACTCATGCGCCACTCCCCTGCGAAGCGGTACTAGAGCCTGCGGTCGAGCCTCGACCAGCAGATCGGCCCCGCCGTGTAATCGTGCGACCTCGACGCATTCTCGCGTGCAGTAAATCAAACAAGGCAATCTCCAGAGACTGGTCTGTCGTCAGCTCATAAAAGTCGATGCCGAGATTGCTGCACGATCGTCGAATCTGATCCGCATGTACGGTGAACTTTTCCAGGTACGACTCGCGTATTGTCGCGGGATCCACGTACAGGTCTCGTCCCGATTCCAGGTCCTCGAACATGGCAGGCGAATCGAACTGGAAATTCAATTCTGCCGGATCCAAAACCCGCATCAGCACGACTTCATGTCCACGCGAACGCAAGTAACCCAGTTGCGTCTCCAACGTATCGATCGGTGCCAGGAGGTCGGAAATCAGGACGATCAAGCCGCGTTTGGTGACTGTCGAGGCGATCTGCTCGATCGGTGGTTCCAGACGCGTTGCCGTGCCGGCCAGCGTCTTTTCCAGACACATCATCAGACGATGTAAGTGTCCGGTCCGAAAACGCGCTGGCACATATTCGCCAATCCGTTCATCGAATGTGACCAGGCCCACGGCATCTCGTTGAAGCGAAAGAAAGTACGCGATCGTCGCAGCTGTGGTCTTCGCGTATTCCTCCTTATTGTAGCTGAGCGAGCCAAACCCCATGGAACGGCTCATGTCCAGTAGCAGGTAACAACGCAAGTTGGTTTCGTCCTCGAATCGCTTGATGTAATAGCGATCGGTGCGGGCGTACAGGCGCCAGTCGAGGTAACGCAGGTCGTCGCCCGGCGAGTACTGTCGATACTCACTGAACTCGACGGAAAACCCATGGTATGGACTGCGATGAAGGCCATTAAAGAAACCTTGCACGATGACCTTGGCACGCAATTCCATATTCTTGATGCGCATCAAGGCGGCTGGGTCAATGAAACCCGTCCGCCTGTCCGTCGCCGTGACGGTGGGCGTTTCTGAAGTACGTTCGGTTGTGTCTGCCATCAGCTACCTGGAACCGGGACGGTTGCAATGAGTCGTTCGATCACGGTTTCGACCGCGACCCCTTCTGCTTCGGCGCGATAGCCGACCAGAATCCGATGTCGGAACGTCGGCTTGATCAGGGCGTGGATGTCGTCGACGGTGACGTGCACGCGACCCTCCAGCAAGGCACGCGCCTTTGCACCGAGCACGAGGTATTGCGCTGCCCGCAGTCCTGCACCCCAACTGACCCACTCGTTCACGAAGTCGGGCGAATCAACTTGGCCGGGTCGACTGGTCGCAGCCAGACGCACCGCGTATCGCACCAGCTCCTCCGCCACGGGCACACGCCGCACGACTTCGTGAAAACGGCGCACATCTTCGCCGGTAAAAAGAGGTTGGATCGGTTCGGCTCGCCGCGAAGTCGTCTGTGTGACCACGGCGACTTCGTCGTCCTCCGGCAGATAGTCGACGTTGATATTGAACATGAAACGGTCCAGCTGCGCTTCCGGCAGCGGATACGTTCCTTCCATTTC
>JASLRF010000473.1 GCA_030744095.1 Pirellulaceae bacterium
CCAGGCTCGACAGCCCGGCGATCGGCGTGTCGAACATTTCGTTGGCGAGCAATTCCAATCGGCGGGCTCCCAGCCCTTGAATCTGACCGGCAAGCTGATTGGCGTAATCAAGCTGCTTCTGAGAGGCTCGACTTCCGTTCACGCCGTTACGGTGGCCATACCCGTTTGTCGTGGCAGTGCCCGCAGGGGGCGCAGAGTGCGTCTGGCGAGTGGTTTGGCTGGCGGTCTGGCTAGCGGGTGCCGTTTGCCGAACCAACTCGTCATTGACGGCTTGGGCACACGCGACGTACGCCTGGCGCACCTTCTGGTGAAAGCCTTCCAGGTCATCGACGATCAGGCAGCCATCGACTTCCACTTCGACGTTACAAAACGTTCCAAGGCTGCCGTAATTTGGCAAGCCCATCTTTTTGTTAACTCCAACATTTAATCTGAATGACATGCTGTTTTACCTTCTATCGCGTTGTCCATCGCGTTGACACGAGTGGTTATAGGTCTGCACTAACCGGCCGTTTGCCGTTGACGCGGCGAAAAAACAGGCGGCCGCCGTGCCGCCAAGAACCTTCCTGCCGTTAAAAACCTCAGTGCCGCCAAAAACAAAATGAAGCTAAACGGGGTGGAGCACTGCCCGTGCCCGCTCAACTTCGTTCCAGTCCACTACGAGCGGCGCGCGATCTCGCTCATAGGGGATGGTTGTCAAAGGAACGAATCCCATCCGTGCGACTATCGACACGGATTCGCCGGTAGCAGTAGCGACTTCCCGATTCAGTTCGGCTTGCGTCATGCATTGTCCTTTCAATTAAACTGGGTCAGTACAACTGGGTCAAAAAGCAAAGACAGCTTCCCCAGCGGAGACCGCCACTGAGAGCGAGAACCGCTTTTCCGATCGGCCGACTGGGCGTGACTTAATCCCAACGACGAGTCAGTCATCGGTGGGCAGACTCAGCCAGTTGCCTTCCAGCCAAGCACGTTCAGCGGCGAGTGCATCGCTTCGTTTCGAGAACGGTCCAAGCGATGGGCCCGAGACGGGAGAGAGGTCCACGCTCCACTCGCCCGTCGTATTCGGTTCGACATGTGAGCCGCGCGAAATGCTGACATGTCCCAGCGCGTGAAGATCAATCGCTTCGTCATACACACACTTGAGAGAACCATCCGGATGAACAACAAATTGCATCTTGACCTCCTGACTAACGAGGCCTGACTAACGAGGCCGACGCAAGATATTCCGACGTGGCCGGTCGACAAGCAGATCATCCAAGACGCTCTGCACCTGCGACAGCTCATGGGAAACCGATTCGCGTAGCCCTTGATTGTCCCGAAGCAACTGGGGTTCAACAGCCGAGACGACTTGTTGGCATTGACCAACCAGCTCATCGAGTTGTTCGTTGCCACGGACGTTCAACTCACGAAATCGCTCGAAGAACTGTGTTAGGTTCTCGACCGCTGAATCACGGAAGACCTTCGGCTTGCCGTCCGTCTGTCCTGACAGTCGCTCGGTCAAATGCGAGACGAGACTTTGCAGCTCTTCGACGAATGCCGCCTCGGCTAGCTGCACCGCCTCATCGAACCGACCGGCAACACGCTCGCACTCCTGACGGTAGACTTCTGGATTGAGTTGTCGCAAGTAGTCCGGTGGCTCGACCGAGGGAAAGTCCCACGTCACTTGAAACATTCCCTGTAGCGACACGGGATAGTCGGCGGCGTTATACAAACTTCCCAGTCGCTCACAGGCAGCTGACTTTAGTTCCATGTAGTGTTCATCAAGTCGCCAGACCGCTGCGTCAAGTTCCTCTTTGAGCAGGTGGAGCTGCTCATTGAACACATCAATCTGATCTTGGCGAATCAAGCGAATGCCGGTATCTGGGAACGGCAGTGACATGGCCTTCCACAGCGAGACGATGCGGGAGCGGACGCTGGTGACCGTCTTGAAAGCTGGGTGCGCGGTGTCGAGTAGTTTCTTACCGGCGGACAAGTATTGCCCCTCGGCCCCAAATGTTTCAGCTGCCCGAACTTTCTGTTCTGAAGTGAGCGTCTTGCGAGTTCCTAGCCAAGTGAATGCAATTCGCACGGCGGCAAAGGAAATTCGTAGCCGTTGTGACGGCGACGTGGATGGTTGAACTTCAGGTTCATTGAGCAAGGTGCTCATCGGCGTGACCTCCTTGGTTGGCAAGCGGCAAGGTAGTTGGCAAGTGGCACAATGGCTGGTAAGTGGCATGGTGCGGATGGGGCGTGCGACATCGCAACGAGGTTTCCAAGAACGAGAAACGCCTCGGGCAAGCAGATGGTCACCAGAGGCATCCAAACACGAGCTCCAGTTTGGTTTTGAGTTCAGTTCAACGACGGATCACGCGAAAAGCTGCGGCGGGGTTTCGGTGAAGTTGTTTCAGTTGGGTTGTAAATCCCTGGCACATCAGCATCTAGGCAGCGACCTGACGCCCAGGCCTTCAAACGTGAGACGCTTTCGGCGGCAGTCATCGCAACTGGCACCACATTCTTGGCGGCCTCAAGCAACGGTACGTCCAGCAACGCCGCCAACCGGCAACAACTGCGGATCTCCGCCCCCGTCCATTCCGCCGTCTTCGGTTTCAGCTGATCAGCATCAAGACCGAACTTGTCGAGGTAAAGCTTCCAGATCGCTCCCTTCTGAGTCGCACTCGGAAGCCCCAGAAAGAAGATCCCATCAAACCTCTCGGCTCTTGAAAACTCGGGCGGGAGTTTGCTAATGTCGTTGCAAGTGCAGACCACGAACACATCCGATTCGTGGTCGTTGAGCCACGTCAGAAACGTGCCAAACAATCGAGCCGATACACCGCTATCGGCCTGACCGCTGGAAGCGACACCACTCAACGCTTTGTCGATCTCGTCCAGAAAACAGATGCAGGGCGCCATTGCATCGGTGATCTGCAACGCTTGCCGGATATTGGCTTCGGTCTGGCCCACCAGCGAACCCATCAACGCTCCAATGTCGAGCGTCAACGTTGGACGGTTGGTTTCATTTCCGAGAGCTTTGCAGAATGCCGACTTGCCTGTTCCGGGAACGCCCAATAGCAAGACACCACGGGGACGCTTGAGAGGATTGGGGTCTGCCTGTCGTCTCATGGCCCGTGTACAGAAGCTATTCAAGGAGTCCTGGCCACCAAGATCGTCAAACGACTCGCTGCCACGGTGCAGCGAGACCAGGCCGCTTTTCTTGAGCATCTGGCTTTTGAGTTCCCAGATCGACTGCGGCCGGATAGCTTGCTCACGAACCAACGACAGGCTGAATGCTCCTTCGGCTTCGTAGCGAGTAAGTCCCGCTGCCGCATCGAGCACCGTGTTCAGTTCGTCACCCTCTGGTAGTTCGCCGTCTTCGTTCGCGATGCTTCGAGCAAGTTCTTCCAACTGGTCACGCCCTGGAAGCTCATGTCCAATGACAACAATCTGCTTAGCCAACTCAGTGGGGATCTGCACAGTCGGCGACAGAATCACAACGAACGTTCTGTTCTGTTTGCCTTTGACGATCTGGTGCTGAAGAGCCTGAACAATTTCGGCGGAATTCATGAAGCGGTGAAAGTTGCTTAACACGACAATGGCGGTGCCATTGGGTGTGGCCAGCGTACTTATGGCTCGGATCGCCGCCAGCGGGTCCGCGCCAGTTGAGTCGGCTTCTTCGCCCTGGCCGGCGATCTGCAATCCTTGGGATACGTCCCAGGTTGCCAGCCGCCACTCTTCATCGCGGCAGAGCTGAGCGATTTCGGCGAGGGCGTCTTCGTGTTCGTGGGACTGAATCCAGAGGGCGGTGAAACAGGCGGCGATGTATTCGCGAAGGGTGGTAGATAGTGACATAATATCTCCGAACTTGTGGACTCTGTTTTTGCGATGACCGAGGAATGACATGGCGACGAAGTTGCGAACATTGATTCGACACGAGGGACAAGTTCCTCGCCAACGGAGCAACTGCGGCTGGCGGGACCGACTGATCAGCCGTGAAGATTCCGATGTAGCTGCGTGGGTTCACGCAGTTGACATCGACGGAGCACGCGAGCACGACCACAAGATCGGGACGAAACTCTATTACGTGCTCGAAGGTGAAGGGTCGGTAGTTCGGACGGCGAGTCATTCCCAGTGAGTAAGGGTCCGGTCGTGCATATTCCACCGGGCGTCGTAGACGGTGCCAAGGGCAAGATGAAAGTGCTCGTGGTCGTGGTCGGTTTCCCCGACATTGCCGAGGAAGATCTCTTCAACCCAGAGACACAGGCTTAGTTTCCGCTCCGTGTCTCCGCCTGACCTACGACTTGAGAGGAATGAAACTCTGCCGTTATCTGCTCACCCGCTGCCGCTCCCAAAGCTCGTTCTACAAACCTGCTCGCCTCGCGACATTCCTCCCCAGTAAACCCTTTTGTCTCTAGCCGCGTTTCACCAGTCGGCGACACGATGATTTCGATGATCTTGTTCAAGCGGCACCTCCGACATTGATGGTCAGTTTCACGCTACCGTCGGCCAACTGGGATTCCGTTACGCTGTGACCCTGGCGACGGGCCTCGATCTTTGATTTTTCGACGGCGTACGATTGCAGAAACGAATCAAGGTGTTGCTGTTCGCCCCAGAAGCAACAAACATAAAACGCGCCAAGTAAACCGCTCTGGGCTCTTGCCCAAGTTTCCGTTATTATCTGTTTTCGCATTTTTAAAGCTCTCGGATTGGTTTGAGGCCCATCA
>JASLRF010000474.1 GCA_030744095.1 Pirellulaceae bacterium
TCTTGATACTGTAACTCGCGAGTAACGCGCGTAATGAAGTACACAGTGACACTCCCGCACGCGGCCAACGCAACGATCAGTCCTAGTTCTTGCAACGTGGGCATGCGATCCAACGGCAATGCCATACGCACCGGCTGATCAAGTTCTGGCAGCACAACGTGGTCAAAAAACAGCCCGCCCAGGCAGCTGATGGCGAACACGGTCAGTGCCCAACACCAGCGACTTGGCAACACCACGGCCGCCAATGAAAGATTGACCAAGTAAAAAATGACAAACGGATTCGCCGGCCCGCCTGACAAGTACAGCAGAAATGTCAAAGAGACCAGGTCTAACGTCATCACAACGGCCAACAGGCGAATGTCGCGAACCACGTCATCCAGCGAATTCTGAGATCCTGCGTGACTTCGTCGCCAGAGGGCGAACACCGAATTCGTCGCGGCCGTAAATGCCACGATGGCCAGTAGTGGCAGAGCCCGCAATTCAACACGCAACACCAGGATGGCGACACCGATCGTGATCAACTGTCCCACAACAGCGACCCAGCGTAGCCGCAGCAGCCAAATGGCATTCACCGCCAATCGATCGTAGCTCCGGTCCACTGGGGTCGAGCCGGGCATGTCAGTCCTTTGCGTGGATGACCACCGTTTTCGATTCGGTCATCTCTTGGATGGCGTATTTCGGGCCTTCTTTGCCCATCCCACTTTCCTTTAACCCACCGTAAGGAATAAAATCAGCTCGCCACATCGGCCCCCAATTAATCTGAATATTCCCACTATCGACCCGTTTGGCGAACTTCATCGCCGCGTCGAGATCCTGAGTGAAGATACCGGCACTCAAGCCGTAGTCGGAATCATTCGCCAATGTGATTGCTTCGTCAATATTCTTGGCATTGCTGACGCCAACTGCTGGGCCAAACAGTTCGTCACGACTGAATCGCATCTCAGGTGAAACATCTGCCAGCAGGGCTGGGACGACATTGGCACCTTCACGCTGCCCGCCACACATCAGGCGAGCACCGCCAGCGACTGCCTCGTCGATGCGTGCGGCAACACGTTCGGCGTCGCCTGTGCGCACCATTGGCCCCATCCCCGTCGACGCACTCAGTTGATCGCCCGTAACGATTGATTCGATCGCTGGCTGTAATCGTTCAATCACTTCCCCGTAGATTGAATCAATAGCAATTACGCGCTGTGTCGAGATGCATACCTGGCCTGCGTTGGCGAAACCGGTTTTTACCGTCGCTTCGATAAACTTCGTCATGTCTGCGTCCGGCATCACAATCAAGGGGCTGTTCGACCCCAGTTCCATAGTGACTTTCTTGAGCCCGGCAACCTGGCAGATCCGACGCCCAACTTCCACGCTTCCCGTAAAACTGATCTTCCGAACGCGACGGTCGGCACATAACGTCTCCCCGACAGCCGATCCACTGCCGGTCACGCAGTTGATTGCCAACGGCGGGAGCCCTGCTTCCAAGAGGATTTCGACCAGTTTGAGTGCCACAAGCGGAGTGTCGCTGGCCGGTTTGACAATGACCGAATTACCCGCGGCCAGGGCGGGGCCAACTTTGTGACACACCAGATTCAGAGGGAAGTTGAATGGCGTGATCGCCACGACGACGCCGCAGGGGACGCGCAAGGTAAAGCCGATCTTTCCCTCCGCGCCAGGCGCACCATCCAGTGGCAACAGTTCGCCAGTCAGTCTCTTGGCTTCTTCGGCGGAAACTTCCATCGTGATGGCGGATCGGCTCGCTTCGAAGACTCCTTCGCCGAGGACCTTGCCTTCCTCTTCGCTGATCGTACGACCTAGTTCTTCTTGACGCTGAACCATCAAGTCGGCGGCGCGACGCAATATCTTGTAGCGATCGTACGCTGGCATTTTTCGCATTAGCCGTGCACCTTCGACGGCGCCGGCCAATGCTGTTTCTACGTCATCGGGCGACGCTTTGGGAACAGTATCTATGACCTGGCCGCTAAACGGGTTGCAAACATCAATCCGCTCGTCACTTTCCAGCCACTGACCTCGAACAAACATTTTCATGGGTTGACTCCAAGGATCGACGTTCTGTTTCTTGTCATAGTCGCAAGCCAGACTAAACCTACAGCGTCATGGTGCGAGGACGCTTACAACCACGAATTAGGCGAATAGAGTGTGATTTTGGTATTCGACTCTGCATTCGACTCTGCATTCGACGCTTCATTCGCTCTCAACCGTTGCTCAACAACGACTTCAGCGTTCTCAGATCGTTCTTCAAGGCGGCCGTGTTCTCTTCGCTACCGGCTGTGGGCAAATATTCGACGTGCAACGAAATCGGACCCGCGAATCCCGATCTCTTGAGCAGA
>JASLRF010000475.1 GCA_030744095.1 Pirellulaceae bacterium
GCCGGTGTTCGCTATTTCTACCTGTTGGAAGACTTTCGTTACTTTACCGAAGGCAACGACACGGATCTCGTTACTCCGGGCAATCAAGCCGGCACCATGGATTATAATATCCGCGCACGCAACAGCTTGACCGGCTTCCAAGTCGGTGCCGACCTGTGGAGCACGGTAGTCCCCGGAATTAAAGCCGGTGGAGAAATCAAGGCAGGTGTTTTTGGAAACTATGGAAACCAGACGACGGTCATTGATGTCACCGAGCCGAGCGCCACGTTCAACGAAAATGTCGACATGAACGACATCGCTGTCGTCGCCGACGCGAATCTGATGGTGATCTGGCGGGTCAATCCAAACTGGACGGTTCGCGCCGGTTACTTTGGGCTGTATCTCGAAGGCATGGCCTTGGCACCAGAACAGTTCAATTCGTCCGCACCACCGAACCTGGTCTTCCCATCCCTGCGTACTTCGGCTGCCAATGACAACGGCACCGCGTTCTACCACGGTGGATTCGCCGGCATAGAGTGGATGTGGTAAGGGACGCCGGCGCGAAGACCGAAGCGTCCACGGTGCCTCGATACGCGTAACCGGCCTACGCGAGAATCAACAGGCTGTTAACGGCCATTTGCCTGTCAACCGCCGTTCAGGTTGATTGCGGGCCCCCGAGGCGGCCGGAGCCTCTCCCACCGGCTCTCTCCGCACCTGCAAGAGGCCAATCCTGGTCAGAAACCGGTGATTCTTCCGCAAAACGGCCGAATCTGGCTTGTCTCCCGCTGACACATTTTACCCAGACCGTGGGAACGCGCGCCAGCTGGCCTCCGTCTAATCTGCGTTCGACATTTCGTTGACAGCTTGTGATGTCGGTTTATAATCGACAGATTATGTCCCACTAACTTGCCTATTCTTCCTATAATCACTTCCGGGTAACTTGCAGATCGTCCCGCCCCGTGTCGCAATTTGCTGCGAATTGGGTACGGCCTGCAGGGGATATGCCGATTGTAACGAGCGCGGAACTCCAGTTAACACGGTAGTTTCGGCAAATAAGTGGATTTAATTGCGGTGCGTAATTAGACTGATAGGCACAGTCCTTTTTCGACCAATCACCCACGTCTTGGCCTAGCCCAACAGGGGTACTCGTTGTGAATTCAGCCAATCGGGTCCAAAACCGTCTCAAAACGACCAATAAACGACGATCCTCCCGCGAGGCGAGCCATCGGCGTCGAATCCTGTTCGAGCAGTTGGAAGATCGTCGCCTGTTGGCGTTGACTGTCGCGGATTTTGGTGCGGAAGGGGAAGGCGGGTTTGCTCCTTCTCATGACGGCGACCATCAGCACCGAAGCGGGTTGTTCTATTCGGCTCCGCGCCACTACGAAGGTAGCACGAGCGCGTACCTGACGCCCCCTCGATCAGGTGATCCGTTAACGATCGCCATGAGCTACCTGCGTCAAAACGCGTCGCGGTTTGGGCTGAATTCGAGCGACATGGAAGATGCGATTGTCAAATCGCAGTACCGCAGCGAGAACACCGGTGTAACGCATATTGCATTGCGCCAAACACATAATGATCTTGAGGTTCAAGCCGCCGACATTTTGGTCAACGTCATGTCGGATGGTCGGATTTTGGATGTCTCCAGCACGTTCGTCCCGAATCTGGCATCCGCAGGGGTGAATGGCGCACAGACGTCAGTTGGTGCCGCCGCCGCATTCTCTCAGTTTGCGCAAGAGTTTGGTTTCGAACTGGACTCCGAACCGCGCGTGGTCGATTTCGAGGGTGGTGCGGCCAGCAAAACGATTCTTTCGACGGGTGGTTTGGCGGAACGAAACGTTGTCGCCGAGTTGGTTTACGTACCGATCGACGATGGTGGCCAGCCGGGCATCGAGCTTGCCTGGAGTCTCAATGTGCAGATGCTGCGGCAAAATCACTGGTATTCGGCCAGCATGAGCGCCGAAGGTGGCGGCAACCTGTACTTCGAAGACTGGGTCTGCAACGCTTCTTACAACGCGCTTCCGATTCCCAATGAGAGTCCGCTTGATGGCACGGGGCGCGAGATTATCGTCGATCCTCACGACCCAGAGCAGTCGCCGTTTGGATGGCACGATGCGGATGGTCGGCCCGGTCCGGAGTTTCCCGACACGCGTGGCAACAACGTTGATGCTCGTGAAGACCGCGCGAACAATTCAGGCACCACGGGCAATCCTGCACCAACAAACCGGCCCAACGGTGGTGCAAATCTCAACTTCGATTTCCCCTTGGATCTTGCGCAATCGCCAGTCGGATACACCGACGCGTCGATCACGAATCTATTTGTCTGGACTAACATCGCCCACGATATTTTTGGCAAGGCCGGCTTCACCGAAGACGCAGGAAACTTCCAGGCCACAAACTACACTCGTCGTGGTCTGGAGGGTGACCCAGTCTTGGCCTTGGGGCAGGTTGCCGATGACGGGCTTGTGGCGGGCAACAACGCTTTCTTCGCGACTCCGCCGGATGGCCTACAGCCGACGATGTCCATGTTCACGATCGATCTGGACCTGTCGGATTTCATTGTAGACAGTGCGAATACTGGCGGTATCCCGCCAACCTACTCCCCACGACGTGATTTTGACTTCGCCCCCGACGTCATAATCCACGAATATGGTCATGGCGTCACGAATCGCCTGACTGGAGGCCCGGCCAACGCGGGTGCCCTCAATGCGTTACAAAGCGGTGGCATGGGAGAAGGCTGGAGCGATTATTTTGGGCTCCACGTTTTGCAGCGACCGACCGACCAGAAGAACGACGCATACCCGGTGGGCAGCTATGTAATGGGCCCCAATCCGCTCACCAATACCGGGATTCGTCGCTTCCCATACAGTTTCGACATGGGGATCAATCCGCTCACGTATGCCGAGTTTAACGGCGGTGGTTTCGCGATTCCCAACGACGAAGTTCACAATTCCGGCGAGATCTGGGCTCAGACGTTGTGGGACATGCAATGGTTGTTGATCGACAAGTATGGTTACGATCCCGACGTATACAACGGCACGGGCGGCAACAATCTGGCATTCCAGTTGGTCATGACTGGTCTGACACTTCAACCGGCCAACCCATCCTTCCTGGAAGCGCGCGACGCGATTCTGCGAGCCGATTTCATCGAGAACCAGGGCGTCAATCACAAGGAAATCTGGGAAGCCTTTGCGCGTCGCGGGATGGGCTTCAGTGCGGATGACGATCTTACCAATGGCCCGATCGCAGCGACGTCAAATCAAGTTCAGGCTGCATTTGACATGCCGCCAAGTCCGGCCTTTATCACCGGTAACGTCTGGGACGACATCAACGCCAATGGACTAGATGACAACGAACCTGGTATTGCAAATTGGGAAGTCTATATCGACCTGAACAACGACGGAACACGAGATCCATTGGAACCCTCTACGTTGACCGACGCCAACGGAGACTACTCATTCGAGTTGTATGCGCCAGCCACATTGCGGATCGCTGAGACCTTGCAGGTCGGTCGTTCCCAAACCTATCCGCAAAACAACGGCTCCCACACGGTTTCGGTCAACGGTGGAATCACTGTGGACAATGTGGACTTTGGAATTCGAGACGACACCGTCCAATCCAAGGGCGTCAAGTTTCACGATTTGGATAATGACGGGCGCAAAGACGACGGCGAACCCGGCATCCCGGGTTTCTGGGTCTATATCGACCTTGACGACGATGGACGCCTGGACATGGGCGAGCCGACAGCGATCACTCAAGAAGATGGCACCTACGAACTTTCCATTGATCTCAACGGCACGTTCAAGGTCCGCGAACTCAACATGGCCGGTTGGATCCAAACACTGCCCGGCGGGACCGAACAGGCACATACGGTCTCAGTGACCAACGGCTCGCTGAACTTGAACTTGAATTTCGGAAACATAGCCGCCATCGACTACGGCGATGCGCCTGAATCATACGGCACTTCGATTGCTGCCGATGGTGCCTCGCATGGCTATCAGCCCGGCCTCAGTATCGGCGATTTTGTCGATGTGGAAGCTGACGGCGTCCCGTCTGATAACGCGGACTCGGATGATTTGAACCAGAATGTTGACGACGAAGACGGCGTCACATTCAACACAATTTTCTTCCCAGGTTCCGAAAGCGAGTTTGAAGTTACGCTGGCCACGGGCACAAATTCCCCAGCTCGACTTAATGCCTGGTTCGACTTCAACCGCGATGGCGACTTTGATGATGCCGGGGAACAGGTGATCACCGCGGACCGCAAGGGGACCGGCACCTACACCTACACGATCACCGTTCCGGATAATGCGGTGCCTGGCCTGACCTACGCCCGTTTCCGTTACGGTTACGAGGGCGGCATCGGACCAACCGGACCGGCCAGAGCCGGCGAAGTGGAAGACTATGTCGTGCGGATTCTGAGCGATACGCCCCACGCCGTTGATGATCGTGCCACGGTAGACCAAGACAGCAACACAAATCAGATTCTTGTACTGGCAAATGACGTTTCGAGTCTCAATGGCCCGATCTTTGTCTCAGCCGTCGGCACACCGAACCGTGGTGGTCGCGTCGAGATTTCCGCGGGCGGTGCGTTTGTTACCTACACGCCGCCAATTGGTTTCTCAGGCAATGAGACGTTTTCCTATACGATTAAAGATGGCGCTGGACTCGAGGACATGGCCAATGTCTCGGTCACGATCGATCCTTCTCGGACTGAGCCCCTCGCACTCGACGATTCATACGAAGTGCAGAGTGGCACGTCCAACAACGAACTAGCTGTGCTGGACAACGACCTTCGCGGGCAAAACGGGGACAACGAACTGATCGATGTAACGCCCGCCAGCTTGGGATTTGTCTCGATCGACCGAAAGGGGACCCCCGATTTCGACGACGATGTCCTACTGTACACGCCGAACCCAGGTGCTAGCGGGACGGATCAGTTTTTCTACACCATTCAGGACCAACGTCCCGTTGCCGATGGTGGCCCCGTTCAACGAAGCGCGACGGTGACCGTCCACATCCAACCAGGCGACATGGCCGACGATCTGGTCCAATATCGGATTCAGACCGTTGACGCCTCAGGAACGCCCACGAACACAGTGCTAGTCGGTGACCAGTTCGGCCTTCAGGTTTACGTTAAGGACTTGCGCTTAGACGATGGCGACGGCGAGCCAATCGATCGACGAGGCGTCGCGGCAGGCTACCTGGACGTGCTCTACGACTCCAACTTCGTCTCGGTCGCCGGCAACATCGTGTATGGGCCGGACTATGGAAATGTACCATCGGGAAACCTCTCCGTTCCCGGCTTGATCGATGAAGTGGGTGCCTTCCAAACTGGGACCAATCCTCTCGGTGCGGCTGATCTCCTGTTGTTCTCAATTCCGATGAATGCCAACGCGAGAGGCAGCGCCGTATTTAAGGGTGACCCGGCAGATATTTCTCCGTTCAACGACACGCTGCTGTTCGAACCGCCTCAGCCAGTCGATGTTCAACACCATAGATTCATCAACACTGCGGTAACGGGTCCGGAACTCAACCACATACTCAAAATTGAGAACCCAGAGGGGTTGCCGCAGGCGGTCGATAATACTTTCCATGTTGATCTCAACAGCTCCGAGAATGAATTCGACGTTCTGGCAAACGACGTTGAACCAGCCGGCCTGGCACTGACGATTACCGAGATTGGAACACGCAGCGACGGCGGTACGGTGTTGATCACCAATAGTGGAACTACACTTAGCTATTCGCCCCGTGCCGGTTTTAACGGCACCGAGCAGTTCACCTACACCATGCAGAACGCCGACCTCGTGGAGGCCACTGCTACCGTCTCGGTGCAGGTCGGCACCAGCGCCAAAGACATTAATATTCGCCTAGAAACGACCGATAATACTGGATCGGTGCTCACGGAAATCGCCCAGGGCTCAACTTTCCAGTTGCAAGTTTATGTCCAAGATGTGCGTCTCGACGATGGCGATGGGGACGGGACCGACGAACGTGGCGTGTTTGCAGGCTACGTGGACCTCTTGCTGAACTCGGATCTCGTTTCCACGATCGCCGACAGTTCAAACACGCTCGGCTTTGATGTCACATTTGGTCCGTTCTACCCTAACGGACAGTCCGGCGTATCATCGACCAATATTGTCGACGAGCTGGGGGCATTTCAGGCATCCCTGAATCCGCTTGGTCCGACTGAGCAACACTTGGCGACGATCACGTTGCGTGCCGATGCAGCCGGCGTCGCTGAGTTCTTCTCGGATCCTGCCGACATTTCTCCTTTGCACGACTCGCTGCTGTTCGAGCCAACCGATCCTGTTGACATCGATCGCATCAATCTTGGCTTCACGTCCATCACCGTGACAGGCGGCACTGGGGAGGGCGAATCTCCCTTCCAGAATCCACGCAACCGACACGATGTCGATGATAACGGCGAAGTCACACCGCGTGATGTACTGCTGGTGATCAATCGACTTAACAACCACAACGCGGCCGTTGGAGAAGGCGAACATGGCGAGATGGTCTACTACGACGTCAACGGTGATGGCTTAGGAACCCCCATCGACGCCCTGAATGTGGTCAACTACCTAAACTCGCATAGCAGTTCGGGAAGTGAAGGTGAAGGCGGTTTACCCGAACTGGGTGATGTTTCGAAAGACCCGGCCAGCGTCTTGCACAACCCGCCATTGTTTGTCAGCCAACCTCAATATGCCACTCGGATCGAAGCCGCGACAACACCCAACACACTCGTCACGGCACCAGCCGCAAGCCAATCGACACAACCTGCGGTCGAAGATCACAACACGCTGTTCGCCGACTGGAATCGCGATCCTGAGGAAGAGGATGGACCCGCCCTGGAACTGTTTGAAGCCTTGGCACTTGACGACACCATGACCGAATAGGTCGGCGGATGGCGCCCAGACGAGATGCTCTGGTCGCGCCCAACCTGTCAGGTAGGGCCGAATTATCAGGTGAGGCCAAGTTGTCAATCGCTGTGCCGCGACTTCACGATGAACTCCGCGTCGTCTCCAGGTATCAGTTCTACGCCAACCGAGCTTAAGAACTCGACGAGCGATTCACCGATTACCTTGGCCTCGTCATTCGTACGTAATGGGCCGACAATGAGGTTCTTCAGAACAATTAGTGTGTTTTAAACCCACGGCCTACGGCCGTGCGACCCTAATAGGCTCTGCCGGTCCGGCGTGAATAGAATACGCTCCATCTCCGTTCAAGCCCCGCTGGGCTAGAGGAGACAGAGCGCATGGAAAACTTTGAATCGTTGTCGCACGGCCGTTGGGAGTGCAAGTACCACATAGTGTTCATTCCGAAGTATCGCAGAAAGGTGATTTATGGCAAGTTGCGTTCCGCGATAGGGCGAATCATTCGGGATTTGTGCCAACAGAAAGGAGTAGAAGTTTTGGAGGGGCATGCGATGCCCGACCATATCCACGTATGCCTCAAGATCCCACCAAAGTATGCGGTGTCGTATATCATTGGGTTCGTGAAAGGCAAGAGCGCGGTTCGTGTTCATCGAGAGCTTCTGAAGGAGCGACGAATGACAGGCCTGCACTTTTGGGCGTCAGGCTATTGGGTGAGCACAGTGGGGCGTGATGAAGCGGCAGTGCGACGCTACATACGTGAGCAGGACAACTGGGACAAGGGACAGGGGAAACTGTTCGACTAACTTAACTATCGCAACTAAAACCAGCCCCAGCGGGGCTTATCCTCACGCAAACGCCCCGCTTTGCGGGGCAAGCCACGGCCCATGG
>JASLRF010000476.1 GCA_030744095.1 Pirellulaceae bacterium
GAAAGCAACGTGATGAAAAGACGAATGGCCGGATGGAGCGTCGACTTCTTGATCCAAATCCTTACTGGACAATACACTTAGTGTGCGCTGGCCCTGGATCCCGACCTGAGAACGTTACGTTGCCCAGTCACTGCCTAAGTATGCCGCGCCGCTACCATGCCAGCCAATCTCACGATTCAGTATCGCAAGGCAGAAGAGGCCTATCGCTGCGCAACAACGCCAACGGAAGAACTGCGTTGTCTGCAAGTGATGCTGCGCGAGATGCCCAAACACAAGGGCACCGACAAGCTGCAGGCCGACTTGAAACAGAAGATCAGCAAACTCAGAAAGGAACTCGAACAACACCGCGCCACTGGCAAGTCACATGGCTCGGGTATGCGGATACCGCGCCAAGGTGCAGGGCGAGCTGTTTTGATTGGCGGCCCAAATGCGGGAAAGAGCCAACTCGTGCGGACCCTCACACCCGCCACGCCTGAAGTTGCTCTCTATCCATTCACCACACACCAACCTGCTCCCGCGATGATGCCGTGGCTGGATATCATGATCCAGTTAATCGACACCCCACCAATTACCAAGGATGTCTTTGCCCCTGTGACGCAGGGACTCATTCGTGGTGCCGATGTCGTACTATTGTTGATCGACTTGGGATCCGATGAGGGAATCGATCAGGTTCAGGAATTGCTTGACAAGCTGAGTTCGACGAAGACGCGGCTGGCTCGGGAGTCATCATTGGATGCCAACGACGTTGGTCTCTCGTACACAAGTACTATCGCCGTTCCAAACAAAATGGACGCATCTGGCGCGAGGGACCGACTGGCGCTGGTGCATGAGTTCTGTCCACTGGAATTTGAAGAAATTCCAATTTCCGCGCAGGAGGGTATGGGGACACAGGAATTGGGCGAAAGGATCTTTGAAGCACTGGACGTAGTCCGGGTGTATACGAAAATGCCCAATCAGAAAGATCCTGACTACGAAAAACCGTATACCGTGAGGCGGGGAACTCCGCTGATCGAGGTTGCTGCATTGATCCACCAGGATCTTGTGGAGAGTTTCAAGTTCGCACGTGTCTGGGGAAGCGCGGTTCATCCGGGAACACGAGTCAAACCAGACTATGTGGTACAAGACCAGGACGTCGTGGAAATCCATGTCGGCTAAGCAATGGTCGCAAGCAATGTCAGATTCCGTAGGTCCCCATTGTCAGGTGTGACTTCATCGATCGCCCCCACCAATCACATTTTTCCAAACTCCGCACACCATGACCAACGACCGTATCGCTGACACGTTTGACCAGATCGCAGATCTGCTCGAATTTCAAAACGCAAATCCATTTCGCATTCGTGCGTACCGCAACGGTGCCCGCATCATTCGCGATCTACCCGAACGCCTGTCCGCGATTGTGGAAGACGACCAACGCCAATTGACGGACCTGGATGGAATCGGCAAGGACCTGGCAGAAAAGATCGCCACACTGATCTCGACGGGAGAACTAGCGCAACTGAACGAACTGCTTGAGCAAGTGCCTGCCACCGTGCTGGCCATCATGCGCGTGCCTGGGCTCGGCCCAAGAAAGGCCGCGGTGCTATTTAACGAACTCGGCATCCAAGATCTCGACCAACTCAGAGAAGCGTGTCTGGCAGGCAACGTTCGCGAACTCAAGGGCTTTGCGGCGAAGACCGAACAGACAATCTTGAAAGGTATCGAAATTGCTGCCGCCGCGAATGAACGGATTCTCTGGGCGGACGCGGATCGGATCGCTCAGGAAGTACTCGGGCACCTGAGGGCCTGCAAAAGCATCGAAAAGATGGAACTGGCCGGCAGCTATCGCCGCGGTCGAGAAACCGTCGGAGATCTTGACGTCTTGGTTGTCTCGCAAGATGCGGAGGAGATTATGGATCGGTTTTCCAACCTGCCCGATCTGGTCAGTGTCACAGGTCGGGGCGAGACCAAGATGTCCATTCGCATTCACACTGGATTTCAGATCGACTTGCGGGTGGTTGCCGCCGAATCGTTCGGTACCGCCCTTCAGTATTTTACCGGCTCCAAGGACCACAATGTCGCCCTCCGCAGCATGGCCCGGCAACGCGGTTTAAAAATTAACGAATATGGAGTCTTCCAAATCGACGGAGACGAGGAGACCTACCTTGCAGGAGCAAGCGAGACCGACGTTTATGCCACGTTGGATCTACCGTGTTTTGCACCGGAACTACGTGAAGCACGCGAAGAGTTCTCTTGGGCGGAAGAGGAGAAGCTGCCCGCATTGATCGAGGTGAAGGACATTCGCGGCGATCTTCATATGCATACGACAGCTACTGATGGGAAGGCGTCGTTGCAAGAGATGATCGAAGCGGCCAAGCAGAATGGCCTACAATACATCGCCATCACCGATCACTCTCAACGCGTCACGATGGCGCGAGGCCTCGATCCCAAACGCGTACGCCGGCAGTGGCAGGAGGTTGACCAAATCAATGCGACTTTGGGTGACGACTTTACCGTCTTGAAAGGGATCGAATGCGACATCCTGGAAAAAGGTGGAATGGATTTGCCAAACGATGTGCTGGCCGAAGCAGATTGGGTCCTGGCGAGCGTCCATTACGGGCAGAATCAGCCACGCAACCAGATTAACGATCGGATTCTGGGTGCATTGGAGAACCCGCACGTCACAGCCATTGCGCATCCAACGGGACGGTTGATCAATCGACGCGAAGCGTATGACGTTGATCTGGATCTGGTCATGTCCACGGCAAGATCGCAGCGAAAGATGCTCGAGCTTAACGCGAACCCACAGCGGTTGGATTTGAACGATGTGTACTGCGCGGCCGCCAAGCGTCATGGGATTCCAATCGTCATCTCGACCGACGCACACAGCATCGACGGGCTAGACTGCCTGCGGTACGGTGTCCTGCAGGCCCGCCGAGCTGGTCTCACCAAACAAGACGTGGCCAACACACGGACCTGTCAGCAATTGAAGGAGCTGATTGGCGACAAGCGATAGATAGTCAATGCAACACACCGCTTGACTCTCGTGACGGCTGCCCGAAATGCACTGTGGCCGGCACGCCCCAAGATCGCGACTGAGTGCCGCCAGCACTGCTGGCAAGGCTGCTGCAAGTCTGCATTTCTGTTTTACGATTTTCGAATTTCCACACCTTTGCGCACTTTTGCCCCTCCTGTCCGCCTCCCCCTCTCCCCGTCTCCCGTCTCCTCGCCTCCCCATCTCCCCCTCTCCCCCTCGCGGCCACAGGCACTGATCTTGTCTGTGTTGGTGAATTCCTTTACCGTTCGCCGATCGATTTTCCAGACTTAGTCCAAATCCCGTCCAGAAAAGTCGACGTGACTGCATCGAGCATCACCCTAGTTCAATTCCCGCACCGCCGCTGAAACCCGTGAACGAGCATGAACCCAGGATCGAATCCCCACTCCGGGGGCTCTCTATTCAATCCGATCTCAATTCAGATCTGGATCATATGTCGTTAGACAAACCGGCTGCGCTGGCCCTTTTGCGCACAATATTGATCAGCCGTCACGCTGACTTGCGTGAACAGAGTTTGATGCGGCAAGGCAGGGGTTGGTTCCATATCCCGGCGATGGGTCATGAAGCAACGGCGGCCGCGGCGCTCCACGTGCGTGCCAACGACTATTGTTTTCCGATGTACCGTGACCGCGCGTTTGTCCTTTCGCGTGGATTGACGGCGCGCGACTTGGCGCGCGACTTTTTTGCGAAACGGGATAGCTCGAGCGGCGGTAGACAGCTGCCAGGCCACTTTAGCGATCGCCAACGCAATATCTGGAGCCATCCGTCGCCATCGGGCGCCCACATGCTGCCCGCCTGTGGTGCTGCTTGGAATCTGAAAAGGGCCGGCGGCGACGACATCGTTGTGGCGCACATCGGCGACGCAGCGTCGCGCCAGGGTGACTTTTACGAAACCGTCTGTATTGCCAGTGAACACAGGCTACCGATTCTGATCATGGTGGCGGACAACGGATACGGAATCAGCACTCCGACATCAGAGACGAATGCCCTGGCATTGAAGGTGTTCAACGAACACCAATGGACCCGAATCAACGGTCGGGACATTCAGCAGTTTCATCGGCAATATGGCGAGTTGGTCGACCAGGTGCGCCAAGGCGATGGTCCGGCGTTCGCCTGGGCTGAATTCGACCGAATGGGCAGCCATACCAACAACGACGACCATCGTCAGTACCGTTCGTCTGATGAACTCGCCCAGATCGTGGCGAGAGATCCGCTGGAGTTGTTCAAACGTCAGATCATCGACCAGGGCTTTACGACCCAGCTCGAAATCGACACCATTGATTCACACATCCGCGATGACGTTCGCGCGGAATACCGCCAGGCAAGTCGCGAGGCCGATCCGACTGCAGCGGACGTCCTAACGAACGTGCTGGCCGAACCACGTGAAGCCGTGGCGCCGCCGATCGAACTGTCGTCCAGCACGACCATCGCCGACGCCGTCAGCGCAGTGTTTCGCGCCGCCCTGAAGGAAGATGAAAGGTACCTGTTCTTCGGTGAAGACATCGAAGACCCGAAAGGCGGTGTCTTCAAACTAACACAGCAGTTGTCCACAGATTTTCCTGGTCGAGTGGTGAATTCGCCACTCGCCGAATCAACGATCATCGGCATGGCCAGTGGTTTAGCATCGACGGGAATGCGGCCAGTCTTCGAGATTCAGTTCATCGATTTCATCTCCACCGCGTGGAATCAACTGATCACGAACCTCTCGACGCTACGATGGCGTAGCAATGGCGATTGGACGGCACCCTGCGTCTTGTACGCGCCTTACGGCGGTTATCTTCCCGGCGGTGCAATCTGGCATAGCCAGGCGAATGAATCGTCGTTAGCCCACTATCCGGGAATGTGTGTTGCGATTCCCAGCACACCCCAAGATGCCGCTGGTCTGTTTTGGACGGCGATGCACGCGGATGATCCTGTACTCGTGCTGATGCCCAAACACCTGATGCGTAAGCCCTTCGTACACCAACGAGCGCTTCAACCCGTGCCATTGGGCAAAGCATCGGTTGTTCGTCCTGGAGGCGACATCACGCTCGTCGCTTGGGGAAATACCGTTGAGATCTCCGAACAGGCAGCCGAGCAACTGGAGGATGAGATTGATGTCGAAGTCCTCGATCTTCGTAGCATTGTTCCTTGGGATCGGCAGCGCGTGCTCGCTTCGGTGGCAAAGACCGGTCGTCTGGTCGTGGTCCAAGAGGACACGGAAAACTGTAGTGTTGGTCAGATGGTGATTACCGCCGCAATGCAGGACGCCGAAGTGTGGTCGAGCCTGCGTGCCGCGCCGCAATTGGTCAGCAAATCGAATGTACTGATCGGCTTTCACCCGAACCTCGAATTCGGCTGTTTGCCCTCGGTGGACAATGTCGTCGACGCCGTGCGGCAAGTTTGCCAGACCGACCAGAAACGTCGGCGCGCCGTTGACCGTGTTGTGCCTCCGGTAGCCGCCTTCGATTCTAACGCCCAGGCCAATGTTGCGACCCCCGGCCAGATGAACGCCGCACCGAACGCAACATCACCACCTTTAGATGATTCTGCAAGCGACCGCGACGTGGCTGTTCTGGTACCACATCTGGGCGAAGGGATCTACTCAGGCGAAGTTGTCGAACTTCTCCGACACGTCGGCGACTATGTTCTGCAAGATGAGCCGATCTGCGAAATCGAGTCCGAAAAGGCGACCATGACGATCGAAGCATCCCACGACGGCCAGCTAGTCAGTTGGGATGTGGCCTCCGGTGCATCGGTAAACGTCGGCCAGTCGATTGCCAAGATTCGCGTGTCCGAAGAGGCTGAAGAGCTGACGGCAGAAACAGTTTCGCCACCCGACACACTCGCGATCTCGACAGGGCCAAGTCGGGTGTCACTGCCGGTGGCCAGTCAGGAACGCTCAAAGAACGCGATCGCGTTGACGCGGGCCGTGCAGGTTCCAACAGCGGCCGTGAACTCTCGGGTCGTGTGGGAGACCGTTCGCCGCGCGTGTCAGAATATGATGGTGGACGGCAAAGCCTGTTCGCCAACGTCGTTGATTGCCTGGTGTCTGACGCAAGCGTGCCGAACCGAAGCGGGAGTACGATTCCTAAGCAACTTCTCCCATCGCGACCCCAATTCGAACAGCTTTGATCTGGGCATCGCGGTTTCACTGCCCGATGACGAACTGGCTACTGCAGTCGTTTCAGACGCTGGAAACCTGACCTGGCCCGAGTTCCAGTCGAAGTACCGCGAGGCGGTCGTAGCAGTACGCGATGGCAAAGTTCACGACCGGCGCGGGGCACCGATCCAGCTTTCCACGCTGGGGGGACACAAGATTGAACAAGCCCATCCGTTGGTTGTACCGCCTGCAATTGCCACGTT
>JASLRF010000477.1 GCA_030744095.1 Pirellulaceae bacterium
TTTCTTCAATTCGGCCTTGACCTTTGCGTATTGGGGGTCACTGGCCAGGTTGTTCCATTCGTAGACATCTTTGGTGATGGCGTACAGTTCCTCAGCGGGCCGCCGATGGTACCTGCGGACTTTATCTGCCGCGTCGTCATCGCCTTGTTCTGCTTTGCGGACCCAAGACTGAAAGAGCGCCGATTTGCTGCAGGCGTTAGTGAATCTTGTCTCCGGTGTGAAGTTGATAATGTATTTGTATTTCGCCGAGCGCACCGAACGGATACCGAAATGGGGTGATCCGTTAATGATGCCGCGCGTCGTCATCTCGCCGAAGACATAGTCCTTATGATGATCCGACTGCCCGAAGAGAACGGGCAACAGACTCTTGCCCTGCAAAACGGGGTCGGGTGTCGCGCCGGCGGCGGCAACGAACGTCGGCAGCACGTCGATATATTCGATTAGCGCGTCGCTAACAGAACCAGGCTTGATTTTACCGGGCCACCGAGCGATGCAGGCACTTTGCAGTCCGGTGTCATAACACGTCCACTTGGCGAAGGGCATCCCGGATCCTTGTTCGCTGACGACGATCACCAACGTGTTGTCAGTCAGGCCGTGCTTCTCCAGCAACTCGAGGCACTGGCCAACCTGGCCGTCGTAGTACGTGATTTCCGCCAGGTATTTCGAGAGGTTGGAGCGCGTCTCCGGTGTGTCAACGAAGTATGGTGGAAGTTTCAACGACGCAGGATCGTAGCGCGATGCATCACCCTTGTTCCAAGGACTGTGAGGTTCGTTGGAACAGGCGAACAGGCAAAAAGGAGTCTCATCCCTACCACACTCGCCCAGAAGCTTGTCGATCGCGGCCATATCAGGATTGTTCTTGTCGGCCGAGGTTTCAAACGAAAAGATCGACTCGGGCGCGATGTGCCGTTTGCCACTGAGCGCGACGCGATAGCCGAGCGGTTTGAGGTATTGGACAACGCTACGTGTGCCGTCGATGGCAAACGTATGATTCGGATATGCGCCGCTCTTGACGGGGTACAAGCCGGTGTAAATGTTGTGTCGTGTGGGCGAACACATGGGTGCGGATTGAAAGCACTGGTTAAACAACATCCCTTCCGTCGCAAGTCGATCGATGTTGGGTGTGTGTGCTTGCCCGCCGTAACAACCGAGGTCACGGAACGTGCAATCATCAGCGATGATGAACAAGAAGTTGGGCCGCGATTCAACCGCGTGAAGTGTGCCGCCGAGCAAGATGATAAACAGTAATGAGATTCGGGCATTCATGGGTGGACGGGTCTTTCGAGCGAGGATCAGGAAGTTACAAGGCGGCGCGGGCTTCCATCGCTTCAAGCCCAATACCGTTCAATGGTGTTGGCCAGGAAGGCGTCGGAAGTCTTTTTCGGGAAACGACATACGATCGGCAGATGCCCGAAGGCCGAAAAAGACTCACGACCCTGTAACCAAGCCACATGAATTCTTTACAAGTTCAAAGTCTCAAATCAACTAAATCCCAGTAGGCGGCGAGCATTCTCGCGAAAGATCTTCTGCTCCACGTCAACGGGCAGCTTCAACAGCTGTTCGAATAACTCAAACTGCGGCACGTGTTGTTCTGGCGCTAGAAAATCGGTCCCGAACATGATTCGGTCCTGTCGACGAATGAGAAACTGCTGGCCAAACTCCAAATCACGAAGGATCGAATTGGCGCCACTGCCGGCCGACAGTTCGCCATAGATGTTGGGGTATTTCTCCATCAGCCGATCGATCGCACCGCCAGCGGCGACCTTGCCTTTGGGATAACCCGCCAGCCCTGCCTGCGTGATATCTCCAGATATGGAAGCCCACCAACCGGGACCGTGGCCAATGAACGTACCTTGCGGAGTCTCTTGGAGAACTTTTTCCAGCCCAGGCAATCCCGGCTTGTCCGTATTACGTTGATTGTCCAAATGAAACAGAACGGGCAGCTTGGCTTCCGCACACGCGGCGAAGAGACGAAGGTTGCGAGGATCATCGAAGGCGATCCCCGGCTTATGTTCGCCAAAGCCCTTGGCGCCGACATCGACGTATCGTTTGAGCATGTCGACCAGTCCCTGGTGACCACCACGAAACGACGTGCGCGGATCGATGGAACAGAACGGAATCAGTCGGTCGCGATGCGGTTTGGTTTCTGCCAATACAAAATCAGAGGTCAGCGGATAGCTGGACGATTCGGGTGAAATCAGCGGCAAGACGACGGCGCGGGCGATGCCATGGGCGTCCATCCACCGCAACAAGACCTCAGCGGTCAAAGTCTCGGTGCTGTTCCACGTCTGCCCCAAGTGCGTATGCATGTCGATATAGCCAGCCTCCGCGATGACTTCCGCCGATGCTGTGTGACCTGAAATGGCGCCAGCGGCAAGAGCCAGCATGGATTGTTGAAACGAGCGACGCGTAAGGAGGGGCATGGGGATTTCCTAGTCAGTTCGCGGACGGGCAGATGTCAATCGGAGGCACGCGCTACGGCAACGGGTCGGAGATAAACCGAGACAATTGTTCACGCAGCGCATCGCGATCGGGTGATAACTGTACGGCCCGTTTTGAATATCGAATGGCGGATTCCCGGTCACCTTGGCAAAAATGGACCTCGGCCAGCGTGTCCAGATAGCTGCCATTGTGAGGTGCCAGTGCGACTGCCTTGGTGGCATGTTCGAACGCCACGTCGATGCGCCGACCGCAGCGGGCCGCCAGCCAAGCCAGATTGTTGTGCAAGTAGGCACTGTTAGGGAACCGTTTGCAATCTGCCTCGTAGCGGCTAAACAGTGTTTCGAACAGCTGATCGCCTTTGCCCGATTGCGACGCTCGATCGAACGCCGGAGTCAGTTCTTCGGCCAGGGTTGTATCGCCCGGCGTCAGCGCAGCCGCCAAGTTAATTGTGCGTGCCGCCGTTTCCAGGTCACCTGCTTCGACGGCCGCCAACGCTTGAAATCGATACACCTTGGTTGGAACGCGCAAATAACCTTCGTGCTCAAGCATATAATACACGTTGCGCAAATCGCCCAGCATATAGTGCAGCCAACGTTTGGCCGCCAATGCGGGCTGATCGGGTTGGGCCAGCGCCAGGCGACGTGCCGCATCGTTCAGCTCCCAATGTTCGAAAGGAGCGGTCACTCGGAGAAACTTCCACTGGCGGATCGCCTCATGGAGCAACCCGCGTTCGGCCAGCGCGGACGCCATCGTGTGCCGCGCGCGGCTGTCTAGCGCCATCTCACTGGCCAGCTGTTTGTGGTGGGTGGCCTCGTCAACGCGACCAGCTTGTTGGTAGGCGTGTCCTGACAGATACAATGCCGCCAGTTGTTCGTTGTCGTCCTCCCAGATTTGCTCGTAGAGGCGAGCGGCTTGCATTGCCTGACTCTGTTCGGCCAAGAGGTCGGCTCGCTGCATGGCTGCAGTGGAGTACGACCCTGCGGCCTGCAAGCAACGCATGGCGATAGCCGTCTCTCCCAGTCTGCGACAGGTCGTGGCGATTCCCAGCAGGTACGAGTTCCTCGACACATTGCTGATCGTTTCAGCGTAAACTTCGGCTTGTTTGGCGAGCCCAGAAAACTCGCCAGCGGCTCCAGTGGGTTGCGGATACAAGACTCGATGCAGGCGACCCAGCGTGTCAGCAACCGACTCACTTGGTTGTTCAGCCCGCAAGAAACGCCACCAGGCGTTGGCCTCGACGGCACGCCGACCGTACACACGTGTCAGCAACGCCGGAGAATAGTGTCGTGGCGACACCACCCGGGCACCGACCGTCCAGGCCTGTTGGTCTAGTCCCATGCGAAACAGCGATTGGCTAGTCAGCTCCCAATACGCGTTTGCTGGTGGCGTGGACTTGGTCGGTTTCGGCATCTCGTCCACGACCGACAGTAGCACCGCCAACAAGGCATCTCGGTTGTCCGTCTGGCCCAGCAGATCGAACACGCGCATGATGTGCAGTGCGAACTCGAATCGATCTAGTGTCTGAGCGTCTTCGTTGCCGCCGGTTCCGGGCAATCCGTCGAACCACACGCGATCCAGTTCAGCGTCGCGCGGCATTCCAATCAACTGCAATGCTTCGTCATAACGATGTTGAAACGTGTACAAGGTGAAGGCGCGCCGCGGATGTGTGTCGCAGAGAAATGCCAATGCCTGGTCCACGCAATCGTTCACCAACAGCGCTTCGGCACAGTGCCATGCCAACACGAGGTTCGTGGGATTCGCCTGTTGAAGTTGCTGAATCTTCTTGACGCTCTCCGCGAAGGCTGCCTGCTGCCCCGCCAACCGTTGGAATGTAGCCAAATAGCCCAGCGTTTCGATCTCCGGGTGGGCGGCCGCGCTGGTGCTATAGGTGATGATCGGGACAGGCAGAGGGCACTCGGACCCGGCCTGCAGTGCGGCGGCGTCTCCCCAGGCTTGACGCTCCACCAAAATGGCTCTCAACAAGCCATCGTCGCCCAAACTGGTTGCCAGTTCTTGTGCCGCTGACAGGTCGCCTTGCGCACGCAACAGGTACAGCAGTTGACGCTGGTCGACTTTCTCTGGCTCGGTCTGCAGTTGTTGCTGCATGGAATCGACGCGAGCGTCCAACAAGTTGCGGGTGCTCAGATACACTGCCAGGCGAAGCCGACCGCGATCGTCATCGGCGTGCTCGACGAGAATCTCTTCCACGCGCTCGTATTCACCGCGCCGAATGTGCCATGACACAACACCTGCTGGAGCAAACAACAGCTGCTGTAGGTACCTCTTACGACGGACTTCGTCTTTTTCCATGGCGGCGAACTCACGGAGAAGGTCAGCCTTTCCCGCTTGTATTACACCTTGCCGGATTCGAGAAACGACCATCATCTGCCGCACAAACGACGACCGATTACTTTCCGTCTCCAGTTTGAAAAGCTTCAACAGCTCCTCAATGACGATCGGGTGTTTGAACAGGGCTCGACCTTCGGTACGGTAGAGGAAAGCTTGAATGCACTGACGACGGAGGCTGTCGTCCGCCTCTTCGATGACACTCTTGAAGAGTCGATCCAGCTGATTGGCACCCGCCAGGTAATCCAGTGAGGCCGGCGAGAACAGCAGGGTCGCCATCATCGATCGCCGCGTGCTGTCGTTGGATTCATGGCTGATATGTGTGAGCAAGAGATCAAAATGGCCATCTTTCAACAAGGCAGACAGCGCTTTGCGGGCATAGAGAATATTGCGTAGAAGATAACCTCGCCGACTACTGGTTGTTTGGCCTATCGTCTCAATCAGCAGGTCGGTTTTTCCCGTAGTCGCCAGCCATTCGGCGCCGCTTTGGTTATTGGCCAGACGATTCAGCAAGGCCTTACGATGGTTGTCGTCAAGTCCCGTTTCGACCAATGTGATCAAGGGAGCCATTAGGTTGTGTTTCGACAATAGTCTCATCGACTCGGAACTGGTCAGCAAACGCTCCAGAATCGGTCGCAGCTTGGCTTGATCCGTCTCGGCCAAGACATCCGTCAACACCTTCTTCAAACGGTGCGTGCCGGCCAGGTAGGAAAGGATGTCCGGCGATGCCAACAGCTCTGACAATAGCGAACGTCGCTTGGCGTCATCCGGGTCCTCCAGGCAAAGAGTCATCAGCAAGTCAATTTGTTTTGACTTGATCAGTGCCGTCACAACGGACTTGCTGCGGACAAGTTGCGTAAGCAGATTTCGACGCGCATCCACCGACGCTTCACTCTTGATGGTCTTGAGGAAGAAGTCGACGCGGTTGTTTCTAACCAATTGCTGTGTGGCCAAATCCAGGGCAAACAGCCGACCCAGTAGCGTGGCACGAAACGTCGCCTCCTTTTGACGCAGCGTGAGATCCAGCAAATCGTCGAAGAAGCCGTGATTGATCAGCAGAGTGAGCGCCGCTGAGTTATAAAACAGGCGCTGCAGGTAACTGGTTCGGCCATTTCCGTCGATGCTTGTTTCAACCACCGCCAAGACCATCGACAACCGTTTCTGTGCAGCCAGATGTTCCAGGACTTTAGGGACAAGTAGTACCTGCCCGAGCAGTTGTTCGCGCCGGCTCCCGGTGGACTGATTGACCAGCTTCAAGAGCGAAGGGAGTAACCCGTTTTCGACCAATGCGGTGACGGTACCCGAACGGCTTAGTACATAAGTCAGCAGTTGCTCTCGCGAACTTGCATCGGGTTCTCGGGTAACGAGTTTCAGGACTGAGCCCAATTGTTCCTTGCTAGTCAGATGCTTGACGACCGCTGGAGATCCCAGGATCGCGCCCATCAACGAGGCGCGAATCGAAGGGTGCTTCTCTGCACTGGCTAACGCCAGCAACGTCTCAAAATGACCATTTTTGACCAAGGCCCCGATGGCTTCCTGGTTGTAGCAAAGACGCTGCAAGAATTGTCGCCGGACGTTGGTGTCCTTCTGGGACTTGGCAAAGGTGATCAGCGAATCGATCTGTTTTGCGGCAATCAACGCGGTGACGACTTTGGAGGCCGTATAGAAATCAGCCAGCAAGGCGGCTCGGCGAGTGGATTGTTCGGTCTTCTTGGCTAGTTCAAGTAGCTTGTCGAAGTGGCCGGCGTCGATCAGCGCCCCCAGGCCGACATGGTTACGGTACAGTCGCTGCAAGAAAGCATGTTGGGCGTCTTTATTTTCCTCTTGCGTGGCCAATTCGATAAGCGAGTCCAATTCACCTCTCTTCTTCAGTTGTTCGATCACCGGCCGCGTCCGCACAAACTCGCCATACAGAATCGCCCGATCGACAGCGTCTTCGGAGGCGTTAGCGAGCTTTGCCAACGCCTCATAATGCCCATGCTTGATCAGCTCCGTCATGGCCCAGTGATTACGAAACAACCCTGTCACAAACTCTGTTCGCGCATTGGCATTAGTAAACTCGGTGGCTAACGCGATCAGCTGGGCTGTCTTCTCTTTGGTTCTGAAGAACTTGGCCGCGTCCGACGAAGAAATCAAACGCGTCAACAACTGGCCACGGACCGCTTCCGGTTCGATCTTGACCAGCTCGAAGAGTTTGTCGAAATGACCTAGCTCTAACAACTTACGCCGAAGCGAATAGTTGTTGACCATGGCGGCCAGTAATTGGCCTCGATCTTTGAGTTGCTCTTCGTCAACCAACCACTTAAAGAGCCAATCGGTTTCTTTCGGATCGTCCAACAACTGAGTGATGCGAGACGTGGCCAGCATGCGCGAAATCGCCACCGTCCGCCAATGGCGGTCAGGATCCGACTTGACCAGGCTCCACAAAGTATGGAGAGTCGCTTGTGACTTGATCGAATAGAGGATATTGCCGTATTGAAACAGCCGATCCAAGTAAGCACGCCGCGCCACCAGATCTGTTTCATTTTTTGCCAGTGTGACAAATAACTCATCCTTGCCGTTGGCAGTCACATGCTTACGCATGTCACTTGACATCATCAAATTGGCTAGCAATTCACCACGGCTGTGTGGATCCTGTTCTTCGGAGACCATCGCGATGAGGGCGTCGAATCCAGGATCTTCCAGTAACCTCGCGACAACATTGCGCGTACGAAACAGCTGTTCCAAAATCTTCTTGTGCACCATCGAATCGGAATGTTCTTTGGCGAATGCAAGCACTTGGTCAAGTTTGCCTCGCTCCAGGACCGCGGCAATGGCTTCCGGCGCAGCCAACAGCGCCAGCAACAGCTCGCCACGAACCGCCTTGTCTTCTTCCGCCATCAGTGCGGTAAAAGCGAAGTCGAGTTGATTGTTCTTGATCAGCGCCGCCACGGACCCAGGTGTTTGGAGCACGGTCAGCAACAGCTGCTTGCGCACCTGGGCATCGTCTTCCTTTTGAATAAACTTTAGCAGCGTGTCGAGACTGCCTGTCTCGATCAGCCGAGTCAGCATCTTGGGAGCGGACAGCACACGTGCCATCATCGTGCGCCTCCACTGTTCATTCTGGTCAGCACCGACTGTTTTGATCAGTGTCTCAACTCGATCCAATTCGATGAACCGTTCGATTGCGTTGGAGTCACTAAACAACTTGACGAGCAAAGCGCGGCGAATGTTGGCATCGCGTTCCAGCAGTAGCAAACGTTCGACCATGTCAAAGCGTTGACGCGACAACAGTTGGGCAAATGCGTTCTGGCGCTGGCTGGGATCGCCTTCGCGAAATTGGTGGATCCATACCAAGATATTGGCCGGCACACCCGGTATGATACCGAAGTCGAAATCGCTCAGAATCCTCTTCGCGCGAGTTCGGACTTCGCGGTCGCGGCTCGTAACGGCTTTGCGGAGCGCCGGTTCAGCGGCGAGGCCCATTCGCCAAAGTTGTTGCGAGGCCATTTTGCGCACGACAAATCGATCGCTCCCCAGATCCGCAATCGCGCGATCGATCAGCGCCTGCGTTTCAACGACCGGTTCGGCACCGCCCCGTCCGATGGCGTCTGGTTCGATGGCAGCTGGCTGACCGATCAATGCCGTGGAAATGACTACGGTCGCGAAAAGGGCAGACATCCGCGCTCTCCCGCTAATAATGGCCCACACATCGGAGCCCGATCGTGATGGAATGCCCCGTCAGGCCAAACCAGGCAAAGCTTGGAGTCATGGCTTCGATGGCATTCTGAACAACCATTCAGCGTACCAGAAGTTGGGGACGCTGTGCATCTTTCCACGTGCTGGGAAGGCCCGAATTTGGCCGAATACGACCGGTTAAACGGATGCTGCCACCCACGAGACCTCTGTGACGCACCTGTACCGGCGATTCCGCACCCCAACCGTCCAGCGGCGCAAGACTTTCAGGTCGTCGCACCTCAGCCAGCGATCGCACCCACCAGCAGACGTCTGACCCGAATGGCACTTAATCGACGTAAATTCTATGCTTCGCCCGGTTTGTAGTGGTGTCTCGGCTTTTGCATGAGTTTGTATGACTTGGGTCTG
>JASLRF010000478.1 GCA_030744095.1 Pirellulaceae bacterium
GAATCCGAATGAAGACCGGCACGGACTTCTTTCTGGGTGGACGGCGATTGCCGTGGTGGGCAATTGGGATGTCGCTCGTGGCTACAGATATCGGCGGCACTGACATCATTGGTGTGGGCGGTGCAGCATATAGTCACGGATTGGCAGTGGCCAATTTCGAGTGGATCGGTTGCGTCCCGGCGATGATTGTCGGCGCGTTTGTCTTCATCCCGTTCTTTTACCGCGCCGGAGTCTATACCATTCCAGAGTTTCTGGAACGTCGCTACAACGCAGGAGTTCGCACGGTGATGGCCGTTTGCTGGCTGCTGTTCATGGCCTGCAACTTGGGAATCATGCTGCTGGCATCCGCCAAGATGATGTCGGCAGTCTTCGGCTGGAACGAAGCCGCGTGCATCATCGTGACCGCAATTCTCGTAGGTGGCTATACGTTTATTGGCGGCCTGGCGGCGGTCGTCTACACCGACACGATTCAGTGCGCGGTGATGATAGCCGGGTGCTTGTTGATACTAGTATTAGGACTGATCAAGGTCGGCGGCATTGGTGAGTTGAAGGCTCGCCTGGCCGAAGCCGAGGTTCGTGAAAACGCCGCGGCCGCCGTTGAAATGGCCAAAGTGTCTGAAGATCGTTCAGACACCGTTGAAATGACCTTCGTGACTGAGGCATCCACGACCGAACGCACGTCATTGATCCTACCAGCCGATACGCAAACTCCTTTCCCGTGGCCTGGTATTTACTTCGGCCTGGCACTGATACTCAGCCCAGCCTACTGGATAGGTAACCAGGCGATCGTGCAACGATCACTTGGAGCACGAAGTGAGTTCGAGGCCAGGGCGTCGTACATCTGGGGAGCGTTGCTGAAGAACGTAATCCCACTGATTGTTGCCGTACCTGGGCTCATCGCCGTCGCCCTGCTGCCGGATCTGAAGGACGGAGACTCGGCCATCCCCAATCTCGTGGGTGAACTGCTCCCAGCCGGACTGCGAGGTCTCTTTGTCGCCGCGTTTTTAGCGGCGTTGATGTCGAGCATCGACTCGTATTTGAATTCCGCAGCAACGCTCGTTTCGAACGACTTGTACAAGCCATTCATTAATCGAGACGTAACAGACCAGCAACTGCTGTCGATCGGTCGCATCACCACAGTCGGCCTTGTGGCATGGGCAGTTGGCTTTGCGTTCCTGCTGACCACGATGAGTGAAGCGTCCGGCATCTACGCCATCTTTCAAACGCTGATGGCCTTCTTCCAAGGCCCCGCATTTGCCATTCTGCTGATCGGAATCCTCTGGCGACGAGCAACTGGCAACGCTGCGCTGATTGCATTGTTATCCGGCATCGCCACTTCAATCTCACTGTACGCGTTGAATCAGCCTGCGGTCTTCGGCGCGCTAGGGCTGGAACCGCTGTTCAAGATCCAGGAGCCGTTTCTTTACTTTTCCATCTGGGCTTTCGCCGTAACGGCCGTCGTGCTGGTCGTGCTGAGCCTGCTGAGTGGCCCCGTTGAGGCTGACAAGTTGCAGTACGTCTTTGGCGGACATTCCGAAGCATCGACGACCGCTGCGCCGACGTCCAAGCGGTTGCGACAGAAGCGAAAGGAGCAGCGACATGACGCCTCTCCATCAGTTTGGTGAACTGCTTCGCCAAAGCCTCCAAACCATCCCGTTATCGCTGGTGCGAATCCTGTTCGTGGCGAGTCTTGTTGGGTTGCTCTTTTGGGTGCTCAGGCTCCCACAAACTGCGACAACTCCGCCGGCGGGTGCTAAACGTTGGGACGAAAACCTGAAGACAGGGGCTGCCATCGCGCTAGTCATTCAAATCCTGATCTATTCGTTGCTTTGATTCGGCAGATTTCGACCAGGCAAGTAACTCGAGAACATCTCTGCGTCGACATCGTTTCCAGCTTACGATCGTTCGATGAATTACTGTCCGATTGTCGCCTTTCGCGGAGCGAAAGACGACTATAAAAGATCGAACACTGCTTAGTGCTGTGTCATTTTTTGATTTTATGGTTGAAGAAGAATGGTCGCCTGGTGAGATAGCCGTTGATCGCACCGCGATCAAAACGTTTGGTTCACGGAGCGAACCACGACAATCAGGCTCGACAACCCTAATTCTTGATCTTGACCGAGCACTAGGCCCAATACCCGTCTATGCTAAGATGCACAGGCACTTGACCTTTTTGCGAGACGCAAAGAATGGTATCCGCGATCGAAGACAAGTTGAAGTCGAATAAGGTGGACAATCGAGCCTTTGGTTACTCAACTGGAAAGCGACGCGTTCTAATCTTCCTTCTTGCCTACGATGTTTCGCTCGCCGTTATCCGCAACTTCATGCCCGAAGATGATCGCGTCCTAGATTATGTTGTAGGCCTGCCAGTGTTGATTCCAGTGATCATCTGGTGTCACATCGATGCCAAAGAGCGCAAGCACAAAATCGGAATATTCATGAAGCTCAGCTTGGTGTTTCTTTTTGTTATTGCATTCCCGATCTACATTTTTCAGACTCAAGGCCCAAGCGGCTTCAAGACGTTTACCTTTGCGATATTTTTCACGTCAGGAACCGTGGTGTTGTTGTTCTTGCGATTCTTTTGATTGGACAACGAAAGCACTCTCTGGGAGGTACCGCAATGAGTAATGTGCAACGATTCGGAGCAACGGGCGACGGCACAACGGATGACACCACAGCAATTCGCCACGCGATCCGCGACGGCGACGGGGTGCTACATTTCCCTCCTGGCAGTTATCGCATTACGGCGCCGATCGAAATCAATCTCGATGAATCTGGTCCGATTGGGATTGATGGGACCAGCGGCACAGCGCGCGTGCTGATGACGGGTCCAGGTCCGGCGTTTCGCCTGATCGGTTCACACGGCGGGACCGGCGATCCGAATTCAGTGAAAGGAAACGTCTACCCGAAGCAGCGGTTGCCCACGATCAAGAACATCGAGATAGAAGGCGCTCACCCGGAAGCGGACGGCATCGAATTGATTCAGACGCTGCAATCCATCTTTGAGGGCGTCCTGGTTCGCCGCTGTCGCAATGGGATCCGCTTGACTCAGCGGAATCGCAATGTGCTGATCAGCCATTGCCACATTTATGACAACACGGGCGCAGGGATTTTCCTGGACCATGTCAACCTGCATCAGATCAATATCTCCAACTGCCACATCGGTTATAACCGGTTAGGTGGAATACGAATCGAAGGCTCGGAAATCCGCAACTTGCAGATCACGGGAAACGACATCGAATACAATAACCATGCTTCGCACAACACCG
>JASLRF010000479.1 GCA_030744095.1 Pirellulaceae bacterium
CTTAACTTCAGAAGCGGCAAGATTTGAAAGCTGGACGATCTCCTTGTGGGAGAGGGAAAGGAAAAATGAACAGGAGGACGCAGAGGAAACAGAGACAGCAGAATCGGGAACTCTGCTTCCTCTGCGCTCTCCTGTTCAAAACCTGCATTCAGCCATGAGAACACAAACCTAGGATGCTCCGGCAATACAAACGTCTCAATTAGGAGGCCATTTAATGCAATCGATTCGAGTCGCTGCAGTCAGCATGAATAGCCCGCTGGGTCAACAGGAAGAAACGCTTCAGCGAATTTGTGATTTTTGCGAAGGTGCGGCGAACGAAAAGGCCGAACTCGTGCTCTTTCCCGAACTCGTCATTCATGGACACTGTACCCCCAATACCTGGGAAGTCGCGGAACCTATTCCGGACGGTCCGAGTGTTCAACGCCTTGCCGAGTTCGCAAGACGATTTGGGCTTTTCCTTTCAGCCGGTCTGAGCGAAAAGGAAAACGACATTGTCTTCAATACACAAGTCCTGGTTGGCCCTGGTGGCTATATTGGCCGACAACGCAAACTGCACACGTCGCGTGATGAATCGTTCTTTTACAAAGGTGGACGTGACATTGAAGTATTCGATATCGGGAAGTGCAAGGTCGCCAGCGTTATCTGCTATGACAACCAGTTCCCGGAAATCGCCCGCATCGCGGCACTCAAAGGAGCAGACGTAATCCTCATGCCACACGCCGCACGCGAAGGACGCTGGGACGACACTCCCGAATCCGAGGCCGCCGCACGACGCCACATCCTCGACTACTTCAGCGGGTATCGGCAGCGTGCACGTGAAAACGCGTGCTTTTGTGTCTACACAGATCAGGCGGGCATCGCCGGCTACGTTGATTCCCTGCCGCGAGATCATCTCAATCAGCCGCATCATCCCGGCGGCGCAATGATCATTGCTCCCAACGGCACAATTCTGAAGCACGCGCAGCTCGACAGAATCCGCGACGAGATGATCGTCCAGCAACTCGAATCCTCGCAACTTGCCGAATGCCGCAGCCATCCGAACTACACACTTCGCACGCGCCGACCGGAGTTGTTCGGCGAACTCGTGCGCGACCAACTGACCGGTTGATACAAACTCGCTGCCGTTTCTCAGAGGGTGAAGACTATGGATGGTGTTGCCACCGAAATGCTCAAACAACTGGGCGCCGGAATCCCCATCGCTGCCGTTTGTAAAACTGCCGGTTGGACGCGCGCCGAATTCGATCAATGGTGGCGGGAGTGTGTCGCAAAGCGAGTACCAGTTGCCAGTGGAGACGTCCGCGCGGCGGTGAAGGCAGCAGTGAGCATCCAGCGCGATCAGCGAGGCATTCCGCACATCCACGCCGAGAACGACGAAGACTTGTTCGTAGGGCTCGGCTACGCCATGGCGCAGGATCGACTGTTCCAGCTGGATTACCTGCGACGCAAAGGCGCTGGAAGCCTGGCGGAAGTGTTGGGGGTGGAGGCTCTGCAATCGGATCTGCTCGCGAGGACGGTCGGCCTGCGCCGCATCGCCGAAACCGAATGGAGGCGGTTACCAGAAACAGTGCAGACGCTGCTGACTTCGTTCACCGCTGGTATCAACGCTGTCATCGAGCAATCGACGGGTAACCTGCCGATCGAGTTCGACTTGCTTGACTACCGGCCCGCACCGTGGACCGAAATCGATTGTCTGACAATTGAGAGCGACCTTCGCTGGTATCTTACTGGCCGCTTCCCTGTCATCGTCATTCCAGAATTGGTCAAACGAAGTTTAGGAGACGGCGATTTGAGACGGGAGTTTCACTGCGGTGAAGCGCTCGACGAGTACCTTTTGCCGCCTGACGGTTATCCGAAGACGAGGCCCGAGCGAACTACCGAATCCATTGGTCCGCCAATGGGCGGTTTCGACGATGGGACCGGTAGTAACAACTGGGTCGTCGGCGGAAAGTTGACCGAAAGTGGCAAGCCACTCGTCGCCAGCGACCCACACATTGCGATCGAGGCGGTATCCTGTTGGTATCAAGCCCACCTTCACGGCGGTTCGTTCAACGTTGCCGGCATGACCCACGTCGGGATGCCGGCGATCATGTTCGGCCGCAACGAAAAGGTAGCCTGGGGCATTACGAACAACATCTGCTCGATCCGGGATCTCTATCAAGAGAAGACTGACCCCGATCACCCAGGCTGTTTTCTCTTTAATGGCCAGTGGGAGCCGTGGCGCGAACGCACCGAAGAGATCGTCGTTCGCCATGCGGAGCCGGTCACGAAGACGGTTCGCTTTTCTCGCAACGGCCCAATTGTCGACGAACTGTTGCCATCACCCGCTGACAAGACCGGTCCAGTCTCATTGCGATGGCTTGGAAATCACGAGGGTGGCTGGCTGACGGCACTGCTTGGCATGGACCGTGCTCGCAACGTAGCCGATTTCAACGAGTCGTTGCGGCCGTGGCACGTGCCGACATTTTCGCTTGTCTTTGCCGATACCGAAGGCCATATCGGCCTCAAGATCAGCGGTCGTATTCCAGTTCGCAATATCGTTGAGCGGGGCTATCGCCCTGGATACGATCCGGCGCATCAATGGGGCGGTCTTATCTCCTTTGAAGACATGCCAGGTGTGATCGATCCCGATCAAGGGTTCGCCGCGACGGCCAACAATCCTCTCGCCACGACGGACTATCCGTATCCGCTTTCGTGTACTGCGCCTGCTGGATACCGCGCTCGTCACATTCGCGAGATGATCGAGTCCCACGAACCGGCAACCATCAATTCCGACGACTTCCGCAATATGCAATTCGATGTGCTCTCCCTTCGAGCCGTGAACTGCCTCCCGCCCCTTCTCGCCATCCTCGATGCCGCGTCGGAAGAGGATGAACGAACTCGGTCAGCGATCGACGCGCTGAGCGCTTGGGACGGAAACGTACTTCCCAAGTCGATTGGCCCGACAGTTTTCAATGTTTTCTTCACCTATTGGACGCGAACGGTCGTTGCGGCGCGCTTTGACGAGGATGCTCGGCCCCTGGTAGCGATGGGTGCCGAAGGCCTTGCGGCACGACTGCTTGCCGAAGACCAGCATGGGTGGTTTGCAGGCGGTGATCGAGACGAACGTGTTCGTGCGGCCTTTCAACAAGCACTGGCGGATCTCACGCAGCGGCTTGGACCATCCGTTGCTGACTGGCAGTGGGAGAGGTTGCACCGCTTGACGATGGGCCACGTTCTGGCCTCACGTGGCGATCTGGCGGAACTGCTCAACTACGCTGGTATGGGTGTGCGGGGTGACATGCAATCGGTCTGTAACACCGGCAGTGGGCCCGACTGGTCGGCGACGACAGGTGGCGGCTTCCGCATGATTGCCGATCTGTCTGACTCGACGACGCTTCGAACCGTCGATGCACCCAGTCAGTCGGGACATCCCGGCAGCCCGCACTACGAGGATCAACTCGATGATTGGCTGGCGGGCAGCTACCACGACCTTCCGCTTGCCCGAGAACGCAATGCCGTTGACGCCAGCCTCACGTTGCAGCCAGGCTTCCCAAGCGCGGCCTCTGGCCGCGACCAAGGAGGGTCTTCGAACACCACAAAGTAGAGATCATTGTATGACGCAAAGAAATTGACCGTTAGTATCACGGAGTGTGCCTACTACCTTGGTGTGGGCGTCGACGCCCGTTGATAACGTTGATGTAAACCATGATAGAAACGATTGTTAGGAATATCCTTCGTCGCAAAGTGGCGCTGTCCAACTAAAAAGCTTGTATCAGGTTCTTCTTTACAAATGAGTCAAGTTTTCAGCGACGGGCACCGACCGCAGGTTGGTCGGGGAGCGCGTCGCTGCAATCGAGCGATAGCTCGCGCCGGTCCGAGGCACAGCCTCGCAAGTTATAGTTAGACACAGCCACTCTTGTGCATGGTTACCGATACCTTCAACGACTTGAAGCGCCGGTGAGCACTTCGCGCGACCAAGCCTTCCGCGTTCGTTTGTCCACTTCGGAGAGGTGGAATTCGTTGAGAGGCGGACGAAACCTTCGTCTGGCAGTTACTTGTCGCCTGGTTTCTGAGCGTTCTCGGGAAAACCGCGGTTGAGATTGCGGCGGATCACCAGGATTTCGTAGACGGGCTCCCCAGAATCCTCCACGGTCTCATCGTTGGCAATGCCTTGCTTCGGTTGATTGCCACCGAAGTCCAATGGAATCGGAAAACTGAAACCAGTGGCTGATTCGCCGCGTTTCGTTTCATTCGGAACCAAACTCGCTTTGAGCCCTGGCGTAGGGAATTTGGCAAGGAAACCGCTCCGGCTCGAATGCAGCGTAACGCCAATATTCAATCGGTACGCATACGAGCCGGGCGACCCCGGATTCTCGGACTTTGCCAACGACCACGAGCGTTCACCAATCGAATTCAAGCATCGTTTTGTTTCCGGCTTGATCGCAACGTCTATTACGATGTGAACTTGTTCGTCACGTCGCCAATTCCAGTAGATCTCGTCAATTTGAGCATCAGTCCCCTGAACGTAGACCATATCAACGACGTCGAATTGCTCGTTCGCTCTACTCGCATCAGTCTGATTGACGCCCGCGGCAAACCGAGTATCCAATAGGTCCTTTTGAAGATCGTCATCCAATTGCACGCCTTCCCTACGCGGCTCAAAGGCAATTCCAGCCTGCCTCAGTGTCTTGCCAAATGCGTCTCCACGTTGGCCCTGATTCGTGATTGCCAAGTCGTACACCATGATCATCTTCGGCACAGGACGTTGTGGAGCGATCACCAGGATATTGTCCTCCGGCAACGGAGTGTCCTCCGACACGACCTCGGACCCGTTGGGATCTGGATTCTCGACAATCTCCTCGTCTCGCTGATTGATAGCGATGACCAAGGCAACCACCAGCACGGCCGCAACCGTGGCTGCAATCGTGGCAATGCGGAGCCAATTTGCGGTAACGGCCGAGCCAGCCGTGCCTGTCGCGACAGCTTGGGTCGCACAACGCCGTTCTGCCTCTCGCACAACCCGTTCGTGAAAATCGTCTGCCAGGGTAAAACGGGGAATTGCACGCAAACGCGCTTGGACTTGCTTCAACGACTCAAACGACGTACGTGTTTCGGGCGAGTCCGCCAAGGCTCGCTCAACCTTGGCGCGCTCCTCGTCGGTCACCTCATTGTCGAGGTAAGCGCTTAGCAGTTCGTCGTTTACGCGGTCTGACATGACGTGGATTCCACCAAATTGAGGTGGCGTTTCAAATTAATGTCACGATTCTGGAGTTTATCGGTCAAATTTTCGACGCAGCGCCAAAATGAAAAGTTCCTCGACCCTTAAAAATATCGGTCGACTGGCCGAGTTTAAGTCGCCAAGCCCCATCTTTTCCCAGGATTGAATCTATGTCAATTAGATTGCGCATTAGCTCTTTTGAGTGGTTTTTCCAAGAGCCTCCAAGAACAAGGGGTTCTGCGGCTGTTATCCGCCATTATCCTTGCCAGCACTTACCCCGACCGGCCTCTCGCTAGCGTCTTGCAGCCCGGGTCAATCTGCCAACTGTCCATCATTTTCGGAAGAATTCTCTGGGCGCTCCATGAACGACGTGAGAATGATCTGGGCGGCAAGCATATCGCGGCGTTTCTTGCGCTGTTTGTGGGTCAATTCCACCTCCCCCATCAACGCATCTGCCGCGACGGTCGAAAACCGTTCATCGTGGAATACGACGGGAGAACCAGTTTGGCGGGCAAGCCAAGCTCCAAAATCCCGCGCCTCCTTCGATTTCTGGCTTTCGTCGCCAGACATGTGAATGGGGAGGCCAACCACAAAACCAGCAACACGTTCTTCTTCGACAAGCCGCCGAAAATAGGTCGCATCGGCAACTTCTCCACGTCGCGTGTAGTTGTCCAACGGACTTGCGATTGATCGACTGGGATCCGTGATCGCGATACCGATTCGGACATGGCCAAAATCCACTCCTGCGATTCGGCCATCCGAGGGGAATTGATCCGTCACGGTTGGTCACCAGGTCGATCGTCGGGTGGTGAGACGTCGATGGGGATCGGTTGTCGCTGATCACTGGCCACAAAATGACCATCTTGCAAGAACCGCAAAGTGCATTCCTGGACACGTTCATTTTCCATGATCGAACCGTGTAGCGCGGGAACAACCAGGAAGTCGCGGGCACCTGGCAAACGGGTTTCCTCGACGCTGACCACAAAGTCGTCGTCACCCGGGATCAACGGGTTGTTGCCATTTTCTGTTCCACGACCACCAGCGATGATGCCAAAACTTGGCGGCGTGGCGAGGTGCTTTTCAAGCTTGTTCAGTTCCGCAATCTCTATCCCGCTGATACCCCAAAACGACCGAAAGATGTTGTTTTCGCGAAATCGTTCCGCCAGTTTTGATCCGTTGTTGGGTGGTGCCAACATCACCGTCTGTCTGGGCAATCGACGTTTCTTCGGTACCACGGCGCAGACTCCACCGAGGTATCTGCGTATCACCAGGTTTCCCATACTGTGGCCGACAAAGTTGATTTCCTTTACGTCATTTCCCAGGTTCGTGACGACTCGTGCCAGCGATGTTGCGTGCGCTGTCATATCCCTCCGCGAGCTGGCATACGAGACAGCCAGAACTTGAAAGTCCCCATTTTCCTCGAGATAGTCGCACATCGCCTGCATCGCCTGCCGTGATCGCAGCAAGCCATGCAGAACCAAGACAATTCGGCCTCGCATCGGCGGCATTTCCAGCTTCTGCTTCAACCGCTCCAGTTCTTCCTGGCATCCTGCAAAAGTCCCTCCGGCGCGGCGATAGTCTTCTTCATCCAAGAGTCGACAATAACTAGTCAAGGCATGACGCTGGATTCGCCATTCGTGGAAAATCAGTTCGTCCGACCAAAACTGTTTGCCGCCGAAGGTTGGTGATCGCTGGGGTTTCTTGCTTGCGGCAGGCGGATTGGTAACGTCATCAGCCATGGTCTGTGTGGCAATCAGGCACAACACCGCCAGGATCAGGACGACACTGTTTCGAAGGAGGGGGTGCATGGAGAACCTCTTCCCTGGCTGGACCGCGCCACTTTGACGTAACCCGCGGCCGATCAATGACGAATGACGAAACACCCAATGACGA
>JASLRF010000480.1 GCA_030744095.1 Pirellulaceae bacterium
AGATCGGAGGCTCGAAGAACTTCGGACCAGGCCAAGGCGAACGACAGGAACACCGTGTTGCGTGCCGGTACATAAGTCACTGGGATCTTATCGCCGATCTCGCAGACATCGCTGTGCTTTGGTACTGGCATATTGCTGGTCAGTGCCGAGCCGCCGAATTTTCGCAGATCGATGTCCAAGATCACATGTTGGGAAATACCCGCTTGACAACACAGCCGCTCGGCGCAGACAAGCTCGTGTTCGTGCCGCTGGCCGTACCGAAAGCTAAGCGCCGCAACCTGAAATCCTTGCTCTCTCGCGATCGCGAGGACGGTTGCTGAATCCAATCCGCCACTTAGCAGCACGACTGCCTTGCGTGTGTCGCTCATCCGAATCGATCTTATCAAGTCCAAATACTTTGCCGGCACGGTCGGTTGTCTCGCCATGGCGCGATCCAAGACGTGCACAATTCCGGGCAACCCGATTGTCAATTATCGTAGCGGTCGCGGCGAAACGGTGGTAGGCGGAGGAGAAGAGTAGGCAAGCTCATCGGTCACTGGTACGCCAGCCCGTCGAGCGTGTACGAGCCCCCCTAATTAACGAAGCCCCAGACGCCTCGATTCGAGGTCGAGATTTTTCCGGTGGGCCACAACGCGCAAGTGACGTTCGGTCACATCGCCTGGCCCAATCGTGGTGTCGGGTGCTGGCAACCCGCGAAACGAGGCCTCACCATTGGTCAAACTCAGTTGTTGAAGTAAGATGGCTAGTTTGCCCCCGTGGTGCGAATCCGCTGCACTGCCAATGTCGCGTGGCCAATGTCGCTTGGCAGCCTGCGCCCATCGTGAGGAATGGAAATGAGTGGTCCTGACTTTCAGAAATCGGATTTAATTCCTGTCATAGCACAAGATGCAGAAACGCGTGACGTGCTGATGCTGGCGTACATGAACGCCGAGGCATACCAGGAGACTTTAGCAACGGGACGCGTATGTTACTTCAGTCGTAGCCGCCAGAGACTCTGGAGGAAAGGCGAAGAAAGTGGCAACGTCCAGGAGCTGAAAGAGATCTACTTCGACTGTGATGCCGACACGTTACTGGCCGTCGTCAACCAGATCGGCGGAGCTGCCTGCCACGAGGGTTACCGCAGCTGTTTCTTTCGCAAGGTGGACCCACAATCCGGCGCCGTTGACATCGTCGGCGAACGCCTGTTCGACCCGTCCGAGGTTTATAAGAAACCAAACGCATGACCGATCCGATTCTCAAACTTGGTATTCCCGCCGGCAGCCTGCAAAACTCGACGGCCGAGTTATTCAAGAAGGCTGGGTACAACATCACCTTTTCGTCTCGGTCGTACTATCCGGCGATTGACGACGACGAAATTGATTGTCTGCTGATTCGCGCCCAAGAGATGGCTCGGTATGTGGAACAGGGCGTGCTGGACGCTGGCATCACGGGACATGACTGGGTCGTGGAAACTCAGGCTGACGTCGTCGAGGTCTGCGAGCTCGTTTTCTCCAAAGTCAGCCGACGCCCAGTGCGCTGGGTGCTGTGCGTCCCCAACGATTCGCCCGTTCACTCGGTTCAGGATTTGGCTGGCAAGCGAATCGCAACCGAAGCTGTTGGGTTGACCGAAAGTTACCTCGCACGCCACGGCGTCGAAGCGATTGTGGAATTCTCCTGGGGTGCCACGGAGGTCAAGCCGCCCAAGCTGGCCGATGCAATCGTGGAAGTCACCGAAACGGGCAGTTCGTTACGGGCAAACGATTTACGGATCCTAGACGAGGTTCTCAAGAGCACTACACGATTCATCGCCAACAAGGCCGCCTACGATGATCCGTGGAAGCGAGAGAAACTGGATAACATTGCCTTAATGCTGCAGTCTTGCCTGGCAGCCGAAGGACGCGTCGGGCTGATGATGAATGTGGCCCGCAGTGACCTGCCCGCGCTGCTGAAAGAACTGCCGGCTTTGCAGAAGCCCACCGTGTCGTCGCTGTCCGATGCCGATTGGGTAGACGTGAATACCATCGTCGAGGAATCAGTCGTACGCACGATCGTGCCTAAGCTCAAAGCCGCCGGTGCCAAAGGGCTGGTCGAATACCCAATCAATAAGATTATCGACTAATTGGATGGCACCGCTTCTCGATCGTGGAGTACGGGTACCCCTCTGCCAAACTCCGGTTCTGGAGTGCACCGCGCCGACACACGGCAACGGAGAATTGAGAGGAATCACAGATCTTGGCCCGCCCCGCGCGCCATTGGATCACGCGCATGGATATGGTGCCGTTAGCCGAAACTCATCATGCGTGGCCAAATACGCGGATACGTTGCCATGACGTTTGATGGCGGACGCGATGAAGCCCACGGCCTCGGACAGTCGTTCATCGGGTTCGGCACAACTCAGCCGCAAGAATCCCGCCCCAGCCTCGCCAAAACACTCGCCTCCCAAACACGCGACCCCTCGTTGTTCGTCGGCACCCTCCAGAAGGTACATCGCCAGACCATGCGACGTAATTTCCAGCCGATTGCAGATCGCCGCAACCGACGGGAAGGCATAGAACGTTCCGCCGGGCATCAAACACGAAATGCCCTCTACTTTGTTTAGTGCCGTGACCAAACTGTGCACTTTGCGTCCGAATTCGTTCATCTGCCGATCGCGTTCGTCACGCGCTTCACGCAGCGCCGCGGCACCTGCCAATTGAACAAAAGGGGCGACACATGACAGCGAAGTATTGGTCAGTTTTCCGATCATCTGAACGATCGCTGGACTGCTGACAGCAAACCCCAGCCGCCAGCCGCTCATGCTAAACGACTTGCTAAACGTATAAGCCGCCACCGTCTGATCAATCATCTCTGGTTGGGCGAGCAACGAATGATGTTGCCCCTTCCACACCATCCGGTCGTACGGTTCGTCGCTGAAAATCGCGACGTCTCGCCTTCGAATCAGATCTGCAAGTTGAACAAGATCTTGCTGCAGCGCGACGCCTCCGGTTGGATTGTGTGGACTGTTGATGAAGATGGCTTTCGGCACGGCGTCCTCTTCCAGGAACTTGCGGACATCATCCAGGTTAGGCCGGAACTCGTGTGTCTGTTCGAGCGGCGACAGGCACATGCGCGCACCACGTCGGTGAATGTTCGGTGGATACGTCGGAAAGTGCGGGCTGAACACCAGGACGCCGTCGCCAGGATTCAAGAACGTCTCGCAAAACAACTGCTCGAAGGTCTTGGCGCCGGGGCCAGCCACAATGTTGTCAGCCGTTACGCACAGACCATATTCGTGGCTGACGTATTCGGCTGCAGCCTCGCGGAATTCTGGGATGCCGATGGATGGACCATAGTGGGTCCTGCCCGCGCGAATCGACTCAATGCCAGCCTCGACCGCCGACAACGGCGTGTCAAATGGGCTGTCACCGATTTCAAGTTCGATGACGTCCTTGCCGGCTGCGATGAGCTGTTTCGCGACGGCCAACACCGTGAACGCCGTTTCGGCTCGAACGGCGGAAGCAAATCGACTAAACGAAGCAGACATAGAGAACTCGCAATCGAGGATCGATATCGCAGACGAGTATTGCCAGAAGCGGGCGGGCAAGAAGCAGTATTACAGGAAACAGGCTTGAATCATAGCGACGACGTGGGCCGTTGGCCAACAGGGCCTGGTACTTCTTCATGTCTCTTCCGCACCAGAAAAGCAATGAACGAATCAGTTTTCTCGTACAGAGGCGCGAAGTGCAGAGAAGAGAACGGCTACCCGCTTTTGGAAGCTGCCTGCGTCCTACCAGTCTTGTTCCTGTACCAACGCCGTGCATAGGCTAATGCCGCCAAGAACAGCAATGAGCCCACAAACGCGGACACAATATCTTGAAGGCTGACGGAAACGTTCGCCAGTCCGAGATCGACATTCAAGAAATCAAAGAGGAATCCCCCGATCAGAGCGCCGGTCAAGCCGATCCCCAAATTGGCATATCTGCCAAATCCCTTCTTTTTTCGTGTCACCACCAGCCCCGTAAGGGCCCCGGCCAAGAGGCCCACAATAAGCCAAACCACCAACTCGACAAGCGTCACGCCCATCATCCCCTCCCTTAAGTACATCCCGCAGTACGCGGATATGGGTCGTTAGATACGTTTCGCTGAATTGGTTCCAACGCCCGGCAAACTTGAAGCCGGACCTCCCACCATTGAACCGTCCATCCCAGACTACAGCGTGATCACTTGATCCGGCGGATTTGTGCTCAGCGCGCCGTAAAGTTGTGGGAAGCAACCGGCAGAGACACCCTCGACAGTCCCTTTTGCTTTGACATCACCTCTGCCGCACTGTTCAAACGTGCCTTCTGCGAGATTGCGCCGAACCGCACACTGGTCGCACATCATCAGCAAGATGTTCTGTTCTTTGGCGACTTTTGCCAGACGCTCGCCCACGGGATCGCCAGAACGTAGCGTGTACGTGTTGTCGTCGAAGAAAAACATCCCAACGACCTCGGCCCCGTGAAACCCTTCCTCAAGCTGGGGCAGAATCATCGTGGCAAGTTGAAATGTCGAAGCCATATCCGATCGAAATATATAAGCCACTTTCATGTCTTTTCTCGTCCTTAGGGTGTTTATGGTAACCAAAGAGCGCAATCCAATTATGGGGTTCTAACCCCAATACCGTTCAATGAAGCCTAAATCGCAGCCACCTGTTAGTTTACGTGGTGTGAAACGCGTAACGCTAGCAAGGAGGCTGCGAAGATGCGACAGGGAAGTTTTACGTCGTTGCCGGATGAATCCGGCCGGGTATTGGATCGTTTGGCTGGCTTGGAGCAGGTTATCGCACCG
>JASLRF010000481.1 GCA_030744095.1 Pirellulaceae bacterium
TGACCTTGTAAACCTCTTCCGTCTGAGATTTGACGGACATGTTCTTGTGGATGACACCAATGCCACCATTTTTGGCCAAAGCGATGGCCAGTTTGCCTTCGGTGACCGTATCCATCGGCGAACTGAGCAGGGGGATATTCAGCGCGATGCGATTTGTCAGCTGCGTACTGACATCGACTTCTGACGGTACAACCTCGCTATAACGGGGCTGCAGCAAGACATCGTCAAAAGTGATGGCGCGGGAGCCAAGTTTCTCGTCCATGGGGCACCTTGTAAGGCGAAGGCCAAAATATAATCCGGCATTATGTGGAGATTTGGCAGAATTAACAACTTGCCCAGCGCAGAAGCCACGCCCGAAAGTCAAAGTTCAGATTCGTGGCAGCACTGCGGCTGGCGCGCTGAAGCGACAGGCGGAACGCTTGATGACGATTCCCGACCGGCCACAGGCGGGCCATCGGTGGCCATGTCCGCCGCCACGTCATTATCTCCGACTGCGATGCTCCAGATGCGCCAACACCAATGCGACATCCGCAGGCGTGATCCCGCTGATCCGGCTCGCCTGTGCGATGCTGACGGGCCGGACGCGGGTCAGCTTTTCGCGAGCCTCGTTTCGCAACTGAGCAATCCTGGCGAAATCGAAGTTCGCTGGAATGCGCTTTTCCGCCAGCCGCTGTTGGCGATCAACTTGTTGTTGTTGACGCGTCACATAGCCTGAGTACTTCGTGTCATATTCGACTTGCAAACGCACTTCTTCGGAAGTGTCACCCAGTTCGGGCAACCGCTGTACCAATGCGGACCATTCAACTTCTGGCCGTCGCAAGTACTTGGCCAGCGTCACGCCCTCGGTACGATTGGTTTCCAAGAGTTCGCTGATCCGCTCGATTTCATCTACTTTTTTCTGCAATCGTCGCCAACGGCGTTCGTCGACGAGTCCAACTTCACGGGCCGGCGGAGTCAGCCGTCGGTCGGCATTGTCTTGGCGCAGTAACAGCCGGTATTCGGCGCGACTGGTGAACATTCGATACGGTTCGTCGACTCCACACGTGACGAGGTCGTCGATCAGTACGCCGATATAGGCTTGTTCGCGACCGAGCACCAGCGGCTCGTCGCCGCGCAGTCGTAGCGCGGCGTTGGCACCGGCGATCAACCCCTGCGCGCCGGCTTCTTCGTAACCCGTCGTGCCGTTGATTTGCCCCGCAAAGTAGAGGCCCTGAATGTTCTTGGTCTCCAGAGACGGCCACAGCTGATCCGGTGGACAGAAGTCGTATTCAACGGCATAACCGTACCGCATGATCTGAGCGTTCTCTAATCCGGGGATCAAACGGAACATGGCGTCCTGCACGTCGCGCGGAAGGCTGGTCGAAATCCCGTTGACGTAGACCTCTCGAGTCTGGCGACCTTCGGGCTCGAGAAACAGCTGATGCTGATCCTTGTCCGCAAAGCGAACGACCTTGTCTTCGATCGACGGGCAATAGCGTGGTCCATTCGATTGAATCTGTCCGCTGTACATCGGTGCCCGCTGCAGATTTGCGTGGATCAAATCGTGAACCGCCGTGTTGGTGTACGTGATCCAGCAAGGTATCTGTTCGGTCTGCACACTGTCTGACATAAACGAGAACGGCTGAGGCGATTCGTCACCCGGCTGGCGCTGCGTCTTGTCGTAGTCGATGGTCCGCCCGTTCAACCTGGGCGGCGTGCCGGTTTTAAAACGTTCGAGCCGAAAACCCAGTCGTCGCAACGCTCCGCTGATCCCTGCCGAGGTCCCCTCCCCTGCTCGTCCACCCGGCGTCTTTGCTTCTCCGGTATGCATTAATGCTCGCAAAAACGTGCCAGTGGACAGAATGACGGCTGGCGCGCGATAGATGGCGTCGCCTAGGACGCGGACGCCGATGACTCGGTGCGTGTCACCGTGTTGTTCGATCAACAGATCTTCAACAATCTCCTGACGCAGTGTGAGATTCTCTTGCTCCTCGACAATGCGTTTGACTTCCTGCTGGTAGGCCTTTTTGTCGGCCTGGGCACGAGGGCTGTGCATGGCCGGGCCTTTGCGGAGATTCAGAAGACGAAACTGAATACCCGTCGCATCAATGGCCTGACCCATCGCACCGCCCAGGGCATCGATTTCGCGCACGATTTGGCCCTTGGCAACACCTCCAATGGCCGGATTGCAACTCATTTGGCCGATAGTATCGAGATTGGTGGTCAGCAACCCAACCTGGGCTCCCATCCGCGCGGCAGCCAATGCTGCTTCAGCCCCGGCGTGTCCGCCGCCAATCACCAGAACATCGAATTGGTACTCTGCTTGAGACATCCCGCCATCGTATGTCGCCGGGGCCAAGAGCGTAAGCCGTCAGAATCCTGCCTCATGCCTGACAACTGCAAAGCACGATGTAGCGCACGAGTAATTAGTGTCCGATAGTCGCCTTTCGCTCCGCTAAAGTAACGTGCTTTCGCGGAGCTAAAGACGACTTTAACAGACCGAACACTGCTAACGCAGCCTTGGTGTCATTTTCACGTCGTCAAAGGAAAGCTCCCCCGTGGCACCAAACAGGCCAATGCGGAGAATGCCCTCGCGAGTCTGCAGTGGCACGCGGAATGTCTTCGATTCACTCTTCCAGGCTGAATCACCTCGAAATGGACCCAGCCAAAACATGCCCAATTCCTTTCGATTCGCGTCATAGAACGTGATGGCAAGACTTGGAAACGAATCCGGACGTAGTGGATACCAGACGTTGGTATATTTCATTTTGGCCGACACCGTCAGTTCGGCAACCTGACGCCCGTCAATGGGGAAGCCCTGCAGTAGGTGAGCGCTGCGCCCCTGCTGTTCGTTTTTGAACGTGACGAAATGTTCACCCTCAGGAGCCACCGGATCCGTTTCCCAAGTCAACAGGCGCTGATAATACCAGCCTGTTACGAAACCGTTTTCACCCGGCTTGCGCTCGAAGTTTCCGTTCACCGCCCGCGGATTGGCAGGATCAGGTTGGACGGCGCGCTGGTCTTCGGCACGTCCCGTCATCGGGACAAACAGGGTCGGCCGTAAGGCTTCGGCCTTGAGTTTGCCATCCTTTTTTCGGAACACATACAAGGTCTGTTGATAGCGCTGCCCGACGGGAATCACCATCATGCCGCCTTCACGCAACTGTTGGATCAACGGAAGTGGCGGCTTTTCCGGCGAACAGGTCACAATGATCTTGTCGAACGGCGCGTGTTCCGGCCAACCTTTGAAACCGTCACCGATTTTGGTAGACACGTTGTCATACTTGAGCCGTTTCAATGTCCGTTCGGCTTTCCGCCCAAGTTCTGGAATAATCTCGATGGAATAGACGTCCCTTACCAACGGGCTTAGCACGGCTGCTTGAAATCCGCTGCCAGTACCGATCTCCAGAACCTTGTCAGTAGGTTTGGTCTCCAAGACTTCTGTCATGAAGGCGACAATGAAAGGCGACGAAATCGTCTGCTGGTGGCCGATCGGCAAAGCCATGTCAAAATAGGCCTGACTGCGCAACTTGCGTTCCACGAATTCGTGGCGTGGAGTGTCCAACAGCGACTGGATCACACGTCGGTCGGTCACTCCAGCACCGACGACGGCCAAATCGACCATCTTGCGACGAACGGCCGCGAAAGGATCATCCCTTTGTCCGCGAATTGCCTCCGTGGTGGTGGAGATGCAAACCAGAAACATCACAAATCCAATCAGGTGTCGAGCGGACTTCATGGTATTTTCCCTGTGGACGTGTTCAACGGGCAGCAGGCGCTGAGTCAATTGACGCCAATTCCGACGTTGCCCCGTGAACTTCAATTATAGCCAATCGGTTCGGTGTTGCGTCATGCTTTCACAGCAACCCACGTTCGGCGGGGGCTTGCATCTGGCCGTGCGCTCTGAAAAACTGCTGCAAACCGTTCATTCCACACGCCTCACCGTCATTTGGTCTCGCCATGAAAACGAATCCTGTCAAAGAAAAACTTCGCAACGGCCAACCCTCTTTCGGCACTTGGTTATCGCTGGGAGACCTGTTCGCCACGCGCGTCCTGGCACGAAGCGGATTTGACTGGCTAACGCTGGACATCGAACACGCGGCTGTCGACTGGTCTCAAGCGACCACGGTTTTCGCCGCCATTGCCGACGCAGGTTGTGTTCCCTTGGCGCGTGTCCCCGAGGGCAGCCATCACTACATCAAACGCGTGTTGGACGCCGGTTCCACGGGTATCGTCGTCCCAATGGTGGACACCGTCGAACAAGCCAAGACGGCCATCGCTGCGGCCAAGTACCCACCGACCGGCAACCGTAGCGTTGGCGGCGGGATGCATTCGCTGAATTTTGGTACCACGGCTGGAGAATATTTCGAACGGGCCAACGACGAAATCCTGGTCGTGTTGCAAACGGAAAGTCCACAAGGCGTCGAAAACGCTGAAGAGATCTACAGTCTTCCAGGTTGCGACGCGATCTTCATCGGCCCGAACGATCTCCGTTTTCAAATGCGGGCACCCGACGGGACCTTTCCGTCTGCCGAAGAGCACGAAGCGATGATCCAGCGCGTCATTGAAATCGGCAAGAAAGTCGGTACGCCGACGGGTATCCATGCCATGGATCCTACGTCGGCCCGAGACCGCGCTAACCAAGGTATGCAGTTCCTGGCTGTTGGCAGCGACTTGCGGATGATGACGTTCAAGGCGCAAGAAATCATCTCGCAACTTAATCCAGCCAAAGAGGCTAAGGATCTCGCGCGGTATTAGATCGGCCCTGCCGTTCCACATTACTTCGAACGATTCGTCCGATACAGCATCGATTGCCAAACATGAGCGTTTACCTGCTGACGACGCTGGACACCAAAGGCGACGAAGCGGCATTGGTGCGCAGTCAACTCGTCCATCTCGGCATCGACGTGGTGTTAGTCGACACGGGTTGCCTGGGAAAACCCACCGTGGCGGCAGACATTTCCCGCCAGCAGGTGTTCACGGCTGCTGGGACATCTTTGGACGAAATGGTATCGGGCAGCGATCGTGGCGTCGCGGTGACCCGGGCTGCCGAGGGCGCGCGGAAGATCGTCCAGGAGGCACACTTGGCGGGC
>JASLRF010000482.1 GCA_030744095.1 Pirellulaceae bacterium
CTTTGCGGGTGGTCGGTTCTTTATCGCTCCAGCCGGCCGCCCAGACAGTACTTTCTCGCATGAAGCGGGACACATGTTCTGGGGTAGGGACGAGTATCGCGGCGGCGGCAACTACGATACCTTCCGCGGCTACTACGACACCCAGAATCGCAATGCCTGGGACAACCCGGTCTTCTTGTCCGGCGCGGAGCAGCGAGAGCCCAGTATTATGGATCGCGGTGCGTGCGAAGAGACTCCCGGCTTGCTCTGCACGGCATTCCAGAATCACACCAGCAGCGAATCTTCATTTGCCATGGTTGGCTGGACGGATTCCGATGGCGACGGAGTCTTCGACGTCCTGGATGTGCCGCTCACGTTGGAGGGTTCAGGCAGTTACGACGCGAGCCAGGGTAAATATCATTTTGTCGGTACATCCTCGGTCCAGACGTTGCCGAACCAGAATCCCAGCGGCACTCAGAATGACATTTCGATCAACCATGTCAGCCAGGCCCAATATCGAATCAATGGTGGCGATTGGCAAACGGCTCAACGATACGACGACTTCACCGCGAATCTGGACTTGACAATCGACCTGGCCGCTAACGAGCAACTCGAGATTCGGACGATTGACGACGTCACCGAAATCACTTCGCCTGTCTTCATCGGCAAAACCAACCTGCCGACCTCCACTCTGCATCCTGGCATTAACGGCTTCGTGTGGGACGATTTGGATGCCGACGGCCAATGGGATTCGGGGGAATCGGGCCTGGCGGGAGAAACGTTGCAGCTTGTCGACCAGAATGGCACACCGTTGCAGTTGAGCAACGGGATTGAGCCCGACGATTATCCCAGTTCGAGCAGTCTGTTAAACAACGTCATTCCTGAAGTAACCTTATCCGGAGTTGGTTCGGGCGTAACCGACAATTCCGTATTCTCTCTGTCGCGCAGCCCGGCCTCGACGGACGCTCGAGTGTTTGCATCCTTCAGTCTGGCCTGCGGTGGGGCTTGCACCGATTGGACGCCCGACTCTCGCCAGCTTCGTATGGATTTTGCCGTGCCCGTCACTTCGGTCAGTATCGACGCGATCGGCAAGATCACCCGCGACTTTGCCCGTCTGGAAATATACGACTCCAACGACAATCTGCTGGCGCGGTACACCACGCAGGCACTTGACAGCGGCGAGGTGGAGACCATGACGCTGGGCCGCGCAACCGCCGACATTGCCTACGCCATCGCGCACTCTCACGACAATTCTACCGTGCACCTCGATAACTTGCGATTCGGGCCGAAGGCCACCACTACGACCGACGCTAGCGGATTCTATGCTTTTGCCCACCTCGGACCCGATACGTATAACGTGCAACTGGTGCCATCCACGGGTAATCAACCCACGGCACCGGAGTCCGGCCAACAACCCGTAACGTTGGCGGCGGGCCAAGCGATAGGGGAGGTCGATTTCGGGGTATCGACCGACGAGAGACCTTGGCAGAACCCAAGCAATCGCTTTGATGTCAACAACGACGGACTGGTAACGCCGAACGATGTCTTGCGAATCATCAACGATCTGAATGCCAATGGCCCCCATGCGCTGTCCAACGAACCAACCCCCCCCTACTTGGATGTCGACGGCAATGGGCTGGTGACGGCGATCGATGCCTTGCAAGTGATCAACGAGATCAACTCGCACGCTGGCTCTGAAGGCGAAGCGGGCGCAGCGTTTTCTTCGCTGATGCCACCGTCGGTCATTCCCATCGGCGAGGCGGAGGCAAGTCCGCAACCTGTCAACGGCGGAAACGCCACCGCGCCGCGGGGCAATCCGTTTTCGAGCCATCGTTCAGAACCTGCGATTATGCCGCCAGCCGTAAGTCCTTCCACCTCCCACACGCCGCTCCGACGGCAGTTTGTCACTGATGCGAATCAGAGTCGCGCTGGTTCGGTCGCGCATCGTCAAACCGACAGGCTGACCTCGCGATTGCTAGCCGCCCACAACCAGGCCCTGCAACAGACGGCCGAAGGTGACGAAGCTTTGCTCCCGTCTGATGTAGACGAAGAACTCTTGGGCCAGCTTGCCGCTGCGATGCTTGGCCTGGAGTAGACGCCTCTTGTAGGCGACGCCGCGACAGTTCGGATCAGGAATCTCCCGGCGGCGGATTAATCCCGTCGCGGGATATCAAAGGTCTTGGGCTGCTTGCACCTACCCTTTCTCCTCTCTGCTGGTTACCTCGCTGCCGGTAACCTCTCTACCGTTAAGCGATGCGGCTGTTGGTTGCTCTTCAGTGGCCACGGCGAACTCTCGCCAAGGCGCCTAATATCCCTATATTTTCTATTGAAGACATCGCTCGACAGCCGAACGATGTGCCACGAATGCCGGGGCGAAGAATTGGCCACAAAATCTCTGTCAGACGCGCCAAATTCTGGTGCTAATTCTTGCAGCATCCTAAAATAGCGGCGATCTGGTCCTTTTGCGGCATGGTTTTCTTCTGCGTAGTGCCCTTTCCGCGATTGAGAACTTCTCCGCCAGGGGAATTGCTAGATTAGATGCCTGAGGCAAGGGGGGCGAGATTTTTGCTGGCTGAATTACGGAGGTATCCAACCGTGAGGAAACTGAGGTCTGCGGTTGTTGGACGTCGAGCCCATCCGCGTCAAAGGCATCGAACTGGGCAACGCCGATTTCATCTGGAGCAGCTGGAAGACCGCCGGCTGTTGGCCGCCGATTTCTGGGCTGGCGACGGTCCGGAAGAAGGCGAAGGCGACGAAGCGCGAGTGGCGGTTCACTTGGCCACAACCAACTTGGCTGGCGATCCGATCTCGTCCGTTTCAGCCGGGCAACGCTTCTTGTTACAGGCCAATGTCGAGGATCTGCGCAGCGATGCGGCGGGAGTGTTCGCTGCCTATTTGGACCTGGAGTTTGATGCGAACCAGGCAGACATTCTAGGACCACTAGTCCATGGTGCCAGTTTCCAGAACGGCGTTTCCGGAAACATCGATCATCCTGGACTGATTGACGAAGTGGGGGGCTTTGCTACGGCCCTTTCTCCATCCGGCGTTGCGGTTGCCGAATTGTTTTCCGTCTTGGTCACGGCGAACACGGTCGGTCAGCTCGTGTTTGACTCAGGACCAGCTGACGTTCTTCCGGAACACGCAGTCTTGCTATACGACGTGAATACCGAGATTCCGATTGACGCAATCGACTTTGGTCGTGTCACAATCGAAGTCACGCCGTTCGGCGGTGAATCGGACGTTGACGCGTTCGATGATTCCTATGTGGTTGCGGCCGGCAGTACCGAAAATCGGTTTGGCGTACTGCTCAACGATGAGGGGTTTGGCCATCTTGTCGTCTCTGCAGTCAATGATACGGGACTGTCTGGCGAAGTGTCGATCGCATCCAACGGTCAGGTTCTCGTGTATTCGCCCGGTGTGAATTTCTCAGGCACGGAACGATTTTCGTACACCGCGACGGATGAAAACGGCGCATCGGATGATGCCATCGTAACGGTCAGGGTCAACGCTGCGAATTCCGGAGATGACATCGTTTCCATCCGACTTGAAGCCACGGACCTGTTGGGTACGCCAATCGTCTCCACGCCCGATGGCAGCAGTTTCTTAGTTAGCGCCTATGTCGAGGACACGAGAGTCGACGCTGAGGGCGTTTTTGCGGCATACTTCGACCTGCGCTACAATTCGAGCCTGATCGAACCAAGTGGCGAAATCGAAATCGGCTCTCAGTTTGTCAACGGTATATCGGGCGATTTTGACACCCCCGGTGTTGTCAATGAGGTTGGAGCGTTTCAACAGAGCCTTCATGCCGTCCTGGGTGGCGAAACGCGATTGTTCACGATTCCCTTTTTTGCAACGGGCGCGGGGCAAGCTGTTTTTCAGAGCGACCCGGCGGACATATTGCCGCAACATGCCATATTGGTTTACGGCGACAATCAAATCATACCTGGCGACCGCATCGATTACGGCGGTTTCACTTTGGATATCGTCTCGGACGTGATCGCCGTCGATGACTCGTTTCACATTGCCGAAGACATAACGGTGGAATTGGAGGTGTTGGGCAACGACGTTCACAGATCGGACGATCAACTGCGGATTCGCGAGGTAGACGCTTCTACGTTGCGTGGCACTGTCTCGGTCTCTGTGGATGGCAGAGTGCTGACCTACACTCCAGAACCGGGTTTCGGGGGCAGCGAACAGTTTACCTATGTGGCCCACGGTCAGCATGGTGTTGATTCGGCGCAAGTGACGGTGCACACCGAGCCGGGTGCGACGAACGACGATGTGGTGGCCATCGGGTTGGCCACGACTGATCTCGACGGGAATCCGATCGATTCGATCGAAGCCGGGCAACAGTTCTGGCTGACCGCGTCGGTTGACGATCTTCGTGATGCAAGCCTCGAGGATTTGGGAGTCTTCGCTGCCTATTTTGATCTACTGTATGACAAGGAGCACGTTTCTGTTGTTGCATCGGATGCACACCGTCTCGGGTTCGATGTGACGTTCGCCACCGAATACGCCAACGGTCAACGGGGGCGAGCGACGGTGCCGGGTGTGATCGACGAAATCGGTTCCTTTCAATCGGCATCCCAGCCGTTGGGAGCGGACCCACAGAGATTGTTCGCCGTGCGGCTGCAGGCTAATTCCGCCACGGGTGGTGCCGACTCGTTCGTCGTTCAGGAAGATGCCCAGTCGGTTCAGTTGAATGTACTGGCAAACGACGTTGCGATTGCTGCAACGACCATTTTCCGCAGTGACCCTGCCGACCTTCTGCCAGTTTCCGATGTGCTCTTGTTTGAGCCGCCCGATGCCGTCGAGGTTGCAGAAATTCGGTTCGGCGAAACTTCGCTGCAAATCGACAGTAGTGGAACTCCGACGATTACGTCCGTGGGGCGGGCAAGCCACGGTGGCACTGTTGTGATTTCCGTCGATGGCCAACAAATTGAATACTCACCCGCGCCGGACTTCTTTGGCGTCGAGACATTTACCTACGCGATTGATCAAGGCACTTCAATCGACGTGGAAGTTGTTGTGGAAGGTGTGGCGGATGCCCCACAAGCGAGCGACGATGGCTATCGCGTCCGAACCAATCGCAGTCTGAGCGTCGACGCGTCGCAGGGTCCGTTGGCCAATGACACAGACGCCGATGGCGACAGGCTCGAGGCGGTGGCCGTCGCAGGGCCCGCCCACGGATCGCTGGGCATCATGGCCAACGGGAGCTTCGTCTACCTGCCGCAGCAAGATTTCATCGGCTTGGATCAGTTTACCTACCGCGCTTTCGACGGCGGGCTGGTCTCGTCGGTCGCCACCGTCGACATCTATGTCGAACCACCACCGGTGCGGATTCGGCTTGAAGTCGTCGATGCCGCTGGCACGGCCCAATCCCAGGTCAGGGCCGGCGAAACCGTGTTTCTCAAGGCGCTGGTGCAGGATTTTCGCGACGAATCTCAGCCGATTCACGGTGTCGGTGCCGCTTATTTGGATGTCGCCTTTGATCCCATGCTGGTCGCACCACTACCTTCCGAAAACGGGGAATTCGATCTGGCCATCGACTTTGGAGATTCGTACCAGAACGGCAAGACCGTGGTGGCGGATGTGGCGGGCCTATTGCAAGACGTGGGCGCATTCCAGACCGGACTTACACCGCTCGGTGCTGATGAACTGGAGCTGTTCACTATCCAAATGGAGATTGGGGAGCTGCAAGTCGCCGATGACGAATTCACCGTTAGCATGGACAGTCACGTCAACCCGCTGGATGTACTGGCAAATGACATAGGCCTGGTCTGGGACGTGCTGTTCGACGCGAGCCCCGCCGACAGCGGGCCGCTCACCGACGTCGTGCTGTTTGATCCACCAGTGGTCGTCGACGATCAGGATATCGCTTTCGGTGACACAACCGTGACCGTTAGCAATGGCACCGACCTCACCATCCTAAGCGCCGGATCCGCGGATAATGGAGGCTCAGTAACTGTCGTCGGCGGGGGATCGAGGATCGAGTATGCGCCACCCACAGGGTTCGTCGGAATAGACTCGTTCGAGTACACCGTGGTCAATGGCGATGGCGTAACCGGGGTTGGGACGGTCACCGTAGAAGTTGTCGAGAGTTGGCAGAATCAACATAACCGATTTGATGTCAACAGCGACGGCCAGGTCACTCCTACAGATGTGCTGGTGCTGATCAACGAACTGAATCGAAATGGCGCGCATGTGTTACCACCGACTTACGTTGGACCACATTTCTTCGACGTCAATGGTGACGGATTTATCTCGCCTCAGGATGTCCTGATGGTGCTAAACTGGCTCAATAATCAGCGTTCGGTATTCGCAACGGATGTCGAGGGAGAAGCTCCTGCGAGTCGGCAGAGCGAACTGGCAGTGGAACGTCGCGGCAACGAACTGGTTCCGTGGCCGTTCGACGAACAACTCCGCACATCGCAACTCGACGACAACCTCAGTCTGTCGACCAATCCGTGGCAACGAGAGCAAATCGAATCGCCGCGCCGTTCCGTTCTGCAGGACCTGTCAAC
>JASLRF010000483.1 GCA_030744095.1 Pirellulaceae bacterium
TCTTCGAGACAGAAATCGCAAGTGATGACCTGGCCGACTTGCCCCTGTTGCGCGACAACTTCGGCGGCGCACAACGGGCATTTGAGTCGAATTGACGAACCGTCCGACATATTCACACAAGATCGGTGGTGCGACGGAGAATATCGAAGACGCGCAGGCGTATCAAACAGACAATGTAACCGAAACGCTAGCGATCACGCCACTAACCGTTCTACGTGTGAACCAGAGGGTTCGACGTACGATACATTGGGCTTACCTGCATCGGTGTTCCACCAAGGATAGCTGCCCCACAGGGTCAACTCTTGGTAAAGCAGGATACACGCCGTGACGAGGCAGACGAACGCGATGACCAACATCATGGTATAGACGTTGATCCGCTGCTTCTGCGTAGGCGCTTCCACCTGCGGCTGCTCGCCCATCATCGGTTGGTCCGAGATAGTCGGCTGTACGTCAGCTGAGCTTGGCTGCGACACGATCGCCTTTCCTGATAATGCCTTGACGGAATTCCGGAATGATCTTGGCTACGGCTCGATCTGGCTTCACCATCACGATCTCGACACGGCCCACGTAGCTGTTCTTCCGATAGACTTCCATGAAATGATTCTTCCGAAGACCATCGTCAGATCCAATCGAAATCTCGATCAAGTTCGTATCATTGACCGCAATGACATAACCGTCCACGCGAGGTGTAATGCCGTCCACTGGCGTATCGACACTGATTTCAAACTTCCGCATCACTTTGGCCATCTTGCCGTTTTGCACCAACAACATGTCGTGCTGTTCTTGCAAGGTACGCGAGTTGCCTTCCATCCGATTGACGCTGTCCGTCAACATCACAACCTGGTTGAAGTAATCGTCGCGAGCTTGCTGGGCCGTTCGGATTTCCGTTCGCAGGCCTTCGTTTTCCTTGGTCAACGACTCAAGGATGTTTTGATTGCGGTCTAACGTTTCGACGATCGTGCCATGGGCAGCTTGCAAATCAGTGTACTCTTGATTGCGACGCTCCAATGCGGCGTCCAGCTGTTCCAGTCGAGCCTGTCCCGCGGCCAACGCAAAACGACGAGCTGCCTGCTCAAGTGCAATCTGGTCCTTGGCGCGAACGATTTCATCACGAAGCTCACCGTTGGTCTTCGACAACGCTTCGATTTGCGACTTAAGACCACCAGGGTCAGTCACCATGGCTTGCCAATTTCGGTGCGTCGCAAATACAGTCACAGCGAGCATCATGAACGAGATGCTCATGATCAAAACCAGCACGGTAAAGATCTTGCCAACAAGGGTCATGTCGATCGATCCTCTAGCTGAACAATTAAAACGCGACTTGAATCCGAGTGCCGAGCGGCACTCCGGATCAACGGACGGCCTGTCTATTAGGGGAAATTATTGACCCGCAACGGATTAGGGCGCGTCGAGTCATGCACTCAGTATAATTTCGGGAAATCGCAAGTGTCAATGAAAAGTCGTAAAATGGGAGTGACACGTGGAATAGGGCATCCCTATAACCGGAGCCAGAGTTCAGGATCCGCGACCACACAGCCTTCCTACGATAACCGGCACGTTGGCCATCGGTATAGGACATTCGTAGCTTTTTTCCCAATTATTCCCCTGCAGCCTCTGGGATGGCCCTGCTGGCGAGTCTCACACGCACTCCCGTGGCAAATAACAGGAAACAGATGACCAAACAGACAGCGACGGGGAGATCTCCCCACCGTTCGTAGCCGCTGGACCGACCATCTGGACGCACGTTGGCGATAATCACGTCGTTTCCGTGGCGTGGCCCGCGAGCCTGGACCGTTCCCGTGCCGTCAATCCAACAAGATATGCCCGCGTTGGCCGCAACTAAGATCGGTCGGCGCAATTCGACCGCCCGAAAAACGGTCCCAGCGAACTGGAGGTCAACAATGCTGGAACCAAAAAACCATCCATCATGCGTGATGTTTACCAGGATATCTGGCGACTCGCCCTGCCGCGATAGCTCGACCACCTGACGGCGAATCAAGTGCGGAACGCTACTTTCGAAACAGATACTTGGGGCTAAGGCGCTGCCGGCCAGTTGGAAGGCCTGGGGTCTGTCGCCGGGCGTTATTCCCTGCGACATTGGCGCAATCTCATAAATCAATGGCAACCAACTCCCAAACGGAATGTACTCGCCAAACATCACTGGATGCATTTTGTAGTAGCGGTCGACGATTTCGCCCGTGGGGTCGATCAACAGTGCCGTGTTGTGAACTCGCATTCTTTCGGTACCGAAACAGATCGTTTCCGTGCCGACCAACAAGTGGATGTCCAACGTCTCGAACGCACCGTCGCGCCACCGTTGGTTAATAGCTGTGGCTGCGCTTTGAAGCTTGTTGTCGAAGGCATCGCTGCGCTCTTTGAAGCGACTCAGGAATTCTTCGCGACTCACGAGGACGTCATCCGGTATGAGGAAGCCGGGTTCGCACTGTACCTCCGGATTATTTGCAGAAAACACGGATTCCGGCCAGATGATCAGGTCGAGATCAGGGTTTTCCTGGCGCGCCTGCAGCGTGGCTTCCCAGTATTGATGAAATGTATCCAGATTCCGTTGTGGATCCGATTCGAATTTGGTGTCAATGGCGCGCTGGATCAACGCCACTTTCAGCGGCGTTCTGGCCGGCAAACTCTGAGGAATCCCTTCCGCGATGTTGGCAGCGTGCTCCGTGGGTGCGGTTACTAACCGCTGGTACCCGTAACCCAGCGTTCCCGCGAGAACGACGATCAGCGGTATCAGCGGCCAGACTGCGCGCGGGCCGTTGTTGATCGGCAGCGTGCGTGTCGCGCAAGCTGCGACGAGCATCACGACGAAACTAACGCCGTAAGCGCCGAAAAGATCCGAGATTTGAATCAAGTGTGTCCATTCAACTTGCGTGTGAGCCAGCAAGCCGAAGGAGAATCCAGTCAACAAACGACCTCGAAGCAGTTCGAGCCCCGTCCAGACAATTGGCGCGGCCAACACGACAGAAATACGCAACCGATGCACCGCAATGCGCGACAAAGCAACAAAGCAAGGCAAGTACGCTGCAAGGTACAAGGAAAGCGCTATCCACCCAATGGTGTTCAGCGGGTGCGCCAGCCGGACACCTTCCAACATTGCCAGCCAGTGCAATGAACTGGCCAGCCACATGGCCAGATAGGGGCGACGCCCAACAAGTTTGTTTGTTTGAATGAGGAACAACCAGAACAACGGCGCGAGCCAGGCCAACCAAGTCCACCGGAGCGGTGGGAATGCGGCCCACAACATTCCCCCGCCGGCAAGGGATACAACAAACGTCGACCACCAAATAGGGGTGGGCGACGTGCTAGCGAGCGGTTTCGGTTTCCTGCGACGTCCCATGGAGGCAGATATAGTGGAAGGGGCTCCTGCGAACCAGAGCGCACTAAGAGCGCCCTGAGGGTCGGTCACTCATCCCACCACCCAAGTTCCGGGGTTCCGGGACCGCCGGCGCTCGGGCCATTCCGGATTCGGATGGAAGCCACAATGTCGATGGTGATTCGAAACTGCTCGGGGAAACAAAGCCAATACGAGGAAAATCTTGACGGAGAGTTCCCGTTGGCATAGGCTGAATCTAGGCTGCGCCAAAGTTAGTATTGCTTGAGCTGGGCGATCGTTCGGGTTTTGTTTACGCTTTTCTATTCCGACAGGGCGATGC
>JASLRF010000484.1 GCA_030744095.1 Pirellulaceae bacterium
CGATCTGGGGCGGAGAGGCGTCGAATCGTGCTTGGACGAACGGCACGACAGCTTGCAGGACGTGCTGTTCGGCCGTGACCCGCGTGTCGAATTCCGGGCAGATGCGGTCTGTCCACCAACTGCGTTGCGTCATCGGGGCAACGACGGCCAGCCCGTGTCGATCAAACTGTTCACAAAACGCCTGCTTGTCGATGAGACGACTCAAATGGATGCCGTGCAGATATATCACCACGTACTTCATTGCGTGGTGTTTTGGTGGCAAATAGACGTCACAGGGATGGTCTCCCACCGTCTCCTCACTCCATTTGCCGGCTTCATCGGCCATGATCGTCTCTTCTGTTCAGAGGATTAAGTGAATCGCGACCGGCTTGTCGTGGCGATGGGAATTGTCCGCAGGCAAGAAACAATGGGCTTGCCCTGCTACACGCTGTCGCGACTCGCACTAGAATATCACCCTTGGGGCGGGATGCGATAGCACCGCCGAGCCGATGTCATGTTTTGCTCGTATGCCTCTGTCAGAAAAGCCAACTGTGAAAGTCCTTCTTGACGAAACCCAATTGCAAGCCGGCGTAGGTCGCATGGCCTGCGAAATCAGTGCGCACTATGGCGACGGTCCGTTGACAATCGTTGGCGTTTTGACGGGCAGCGTTGTTCTGTTGGCCGACTTGATTCGCCAGCTTGAGATGCCGTTGCGCGTGGGCGTCTTGCAGGCAAGTAGTTACCATGGCGAAACGACGCGCGGTTCGATCACGATCAATTCAGACCTGTTGCTGGATGTGAATGGTCGCGATGTCCTGCTGGTCGATGATATTTTTGATACCGGCCATACGTTGTCCGAAGTCATCCCGCTGTTGGAGAAAATGGGTGCCACGTCGGTGAGATCGGCGGTCTTGTTGCGCAAGCATGGTCGTCAGGAAGTCGAGGTCAAGACCGAATTCGTCGGTTTCGATATTCCCGACGAATTCGTCGTTGGCTACGGCCTGGATTACCGGGATCAATATCGCAATCTGCGATATCTGGCTGCCCTTGAGCCAGCAGACCTGAGCGACGACTCTATTGGCGAAGATGCATGACCTCGTTGCGACTCCTTATCGTTACACCCCGCTATTGGCCTCTAGCCGACAAGACGGAACAGGGTTTGGCGACACTGGTCGAAGCGTTGCACCTGCAAGGCGTTCGCAGCACGATCCTAACTGCCGCTTGGGGCCCTGATTGGCCTCGCCACGTGATCCATCGTGAGATCCCCGTTCACCGCGTGCCGCATCCGCCCCAAGGTGGCTGGCACACGCTGCGTTTCTTGCGTCGCATCTCGCGGTGGTTGCGAGATCATCGCAGCCAGTTTGATGTAGTCTACGTGGCAAACCTGCGCAACGAAGCGTACGCAATCATCGGTGCATTGCTCCGAGATCAAGTATCCGTTGTGCTTCGCGCCGGCGAACACGATATGGCTTGGCAACAACAAGCCCGGTTTGGACGGCGCGTCAAGGTCCGCTGCCAACAGGCAGACGCAATTGTGGTTAACTCGGTTCGATCCGCTCAAGCGCTGGTCGAGGCGGGCTATGACCGACGGCGAATTCACGAAATTCCCTGGGGAGTGCCGGTCGCGCAGGAGCGGTCCAGTGCCGCGCGAATCGAGGCACGGCAGGCTCTCGCGGCGGCAAACCACGACCTGGCTGCAGGTGACGTCACGCCGATTGCTGTCTGCGTCACGCGACTCGACAACTGTTCCTCGCTGCGACCGCTGGTCGCCACGTGGAAGATTATTGCCGCGCGCTGGCCGGGAGCAAAACTGTGGTTGATTGGCGATGGTCCGCAACGCCACGACGTCTACGATGTGGTCGTCGATCACGGTTTGCATCGCGATCTTTTTATGCCCGGCTCGTTCGATGAATTGGGCGACGTGTTTCAGGCTGCCGACTTGTGTATCGCCATCAACCAGTCTGTGGCGGATTCGCCGGCCCTGTTGCAGGCCATGGCGGCGGGGTTGCCGATCATCGCCGACGAAAACGACGCCAACCGCGACGTGTTGAAAGACGGCGTCCAGGGGCTGCTTGTCCCTAACCAGGAGGTGCCGGCGCTAACCGCGGCGATCAGCAAACTTCTGGAGACTCCCCATTTGGCGGCGCAGATGTCTGCGGCGTCGCGGCTGCTGGCGACCGAACGTCATTCGTTGGCGGCATCGGCATTCCGCCACTTGAGCCTATTTGAACAGCTAGCGACCAACAAACGGAATAGTGCATGACGATTCGCGTGCTCGAAATCATCCCCACGCTCGTCCGAGGCGGCGCGGAGAAACAGCTGACGTTGCTGGCAGGCAGACTGCCGCGCGCCGAGTTCGACGTGCATGTGGCACTCTTGACCCATGACGGCCCATACCGCGAATCGCTCGACCAACAAAAGATACCGGTCACGCTGATCGGTAAACGATGGAAAGTCGATCTGGCCGCCTATTGGAAGTTGCGGAAGTTCATCCGAAAGCTGGCACCAGACATCGTGCATACCTGGATCTTCGCAGCCAATTGCTACGGGCGACAGGCCGCATTTTCTGCTGGTGTCAAGCACGTCATCGCCGGCGAACGCTGCGTCGATCGTTGGAAAGCCTGGCACGAATTGGCGATCGACCGGCGGTTGGCCCGCCGCACCGAACGGATCGTCACCAATTCGAGTGGCGTGCGCGAGTTCTATGTCCAACAGCGGCTGCCTGCGGACAAGTTCGTCGTCATTCCCAATGGCATCGTCCCCATGTCGACCTGCTCGGCGATTCCGCGCGACCAATTTCTTGACGAACTTGGACTCCCACCGGGGACTCGACTGATCGGTGCCGTCGGCCGGTTGTGGCCACAAAAACGTTACAAGGATCTGATGTGGGCCGCCGACCTGCTCAGGGCGGCGCGCGATGACGTTCATCTGCTGATCATCGGCGAAGGCCCGCAACGCGACCAGTTATATGAATTCCGCGACCAGATCGGCGGTTCCGATCATATGCATTTTCTGGGCGCCCGCGACGACGTACCGCAACTGCTACCGCATTTGGACTGCTTCTGGCTGGGCAGCGGATTCGAAGGTCAGTCGAACGCCTTGATGGAAGCGATGTCCGCCGGGATCCCCGTCGTCGCCACGGACATCGCGGGCAATCGCGACCTGGTCGTGCCGGATAAGACCGGCTATCTAGTGCCGCTCGGCAATGCCGCCGAGTTCGCGCGTAAGACCCTTCAACTGTTGGATGATGACCAACTGGCCCAGCAGCTTGGTCAAGCAGGAAAGCAACGGATGCTGGACGAATTTTCCGTCGAGAAGATGGTCGATCGTCATGTGAAGTTGTATCGTGAACTTGTGCTATGATGAGCGATCACGTGGCACTGTACTCAGTTTCTTCTCTTGGTTTGCCAAATCGATGTGCGGTATCACAGGAGCAATCTGGACGGACCCTAGCCGCGCGATCAATGCCGCCACGCTCAAGCGGATGACCGATGTGCTGCGTCATCGTGGCCCCGATGACTCCGGCACCTACGAAAGCCAATTCACCGTTCGCTCGCCGTACGATCCGCTTCCTGGCGTGGCGCTCGGATTTCGACGCCTGTCGATCATTGATCTGGCGGGCGGCCATCAGCCGATGAGCAATGAGGACGGCACGATCTGGACGGTGTTCAACGGCGAGATCTACAACTTCACCACGCTCCGCCGTCGCTTGGAAGGTGCCGGGCACACGTTTCGGACAGACAGCGACACCGAGGTGATCGTCCATCTGTATGAAGACGAAGGGATCGATTGCCTGAGCCATCTGAACGGGATGTTCGCAATCGCGATCTGGGACACGAATCGCCGGTGCCTGCTGCTCGGCCGCGATCGTCTCGGTCAGAAGCCGTTGGTCTACCGCCACGAGCCTGGCCGTGTGGCCTTCGCCAGCGAACTAAAGAGCCTCCTGGAAATACCGGGGATTCCCCGGGAGATCGATGCCGGTGCAATCGACCAGTACCTGGCATATCAATACGTGCCGCACCCCAATACGATCTTCCAGGGCATTCGCAAGCTGCCGCCAGGACATTTGGCAGTGTTCAGAGACGACACGTTCGAGGTTCGCCCTTATTGGCAGCCGGATCTGAATCACGAAATTCAAATCTCGGCCGACGAAGCGACGGATCAGTTGCGAACATTGATGGACGAATCCGTGCGGCTGCGGATGCGCAGCGACGTGCCGCTGGGCGCATTCCTGTCCGGCGGCGTCGATTCGTCGTTGATCGTTGCGCTGATGCAGCGTGCATCGGAACAACCCATCAAAACGTTTTCGATCGGCTTTCCGATTGCCGCCTACGATGAAACCGCTTATGCCAGGCAAGTCGCCGAGCAGCTGGCTACGGAGCATCAGGAGTTTCAGGTCACGCCCGAAGCGGTCGAGATCCTACCGAAACTGGTTTGGAATTATGACGAACCGTTCGCGGATAGTTCCGCGATTCCAACCTGGTACGTTTCGGAGATGACACGCAAAATGGTGACGGTGGCCTTGTCAGGCGACGGTGGCGACGAACTGTTCGCCGGCTACCCGCGTTATCGAGCGATTTGGCTGAGCTCGCTGCTGGACGGCGTAGGGCCGATCCGGTCGCTGGTGGCGGCCCCTTTCTGGCAACGACTACCGGGCGCGCGGCAGAAATCACTGTTGCGTCGTGCGAAGCGTTTTAGTGAATCTCTGGCCAAGACACCACAACGCCGGTATTTCGAATGGATTGCCATTTTCAATGAAGCGCATCGCGGCGCGGTGTATTCGGATGAGTTTCTGGGGAGCCTTCCCGAGGCGGATCCGTTTGAGTTCTTACACGGCGCGTGGGGACGTGCCGCCCAGCGCGACCACATTACGGGTGCGTCGCTGGCCGACCTGACGACCTACCTGCCTTGCGACCTGATGACCAAAGTGGACATCGCGTCAATGGCGCATTCGTTGGAAGTGCGACAGCCTTTCTTGGATTATCGCTTAGTCGAATTCTCCGCATCCCTTCCCTGCTCGCTGAAGTTCAGCCGTGGTCGCGGAAAGACGTTGCTGAAACGGGCTTTTGGCGAGCTGTTGCCGCCGCAGATCTGGACGCGGCCCAAAATG
>JASLRF010000485.1 GCA_030744095.1 Pirellulaceae bacterium
GCATGGGCAACGCTGAATGGTGCAAACAGCAGTCCCATCCAGAGGAACAACTTCTTCATTTCTGTCACCTCTTCGATACGTGAGATTTCGCTGCAAGGCGATGCATAAGGACTTGAGTTGCGCACTGCATTGCCAATTCAAGTGTACAACGCATTTAACTACGCATTCACTCAAATACCTCGGGGCAAGACAATCAGCAGCGTGCCTTTTCGTCAAGGTTCCACCTGGTGTTTTCCGGATCGTGGTTCGTGTTAAGATGCTCAGTTGTCGCCGCGACTCTTCAAAGACTGACAATCATCAGGGAGAACGCTCATGAACCTGCCCGTAAACACAACGCGTCGCGATTTCTTGCTGGGCACAGCAACGGCCGCAGCAGCTGCTTCCATGGCCACCGTCGTACCGGCCCGTGTGCTCGGCCGCGAGGGCAGCATTGCGCCAAGCGAGAAGATCGCACTGGGAATCATCGGCATCGGTCCTCGTTGCACTTACGATCTGAAAGCCATGCTGCAGTTTTCCGACGTGCGGTGCGTCGCCATCGCCGACGTGCAAGCCAAGCGACGCAAGGCTGGCAAGTCGCTCGTCGACGAGCACTACGGCAATGGCGATTGCGTCCTTTATCGAGACTTCCGCGAACTGCTTGATCGTAAGGATGTCGATGCCGTGCTCGTGGCGACGGGCGACCGCTGGCACGCGGCGGCGTCCATTTTGGCCGCCAAGGCGGGTAAAGATGTTTACAGCGAGAAGCCGTGCGGCATCACCATCGACGCTTGTCAGGAACTGGCTGACACACTGCACGAGGAGAATCGCGTTTTCCAAGCGGGCACGCAGCGCCGTAGCGTGCCGAACTTTCAGAAGGCGGTTGAGCTGGCGCATACTGGGAAGCTCGGCAAACTCCACACACTACACGCGTCGGTCTACTTGCCAGTGCTGGACAACACATGGCTTCCCGCCCAACCGACTCCGCCGCGCGATGTGGTTGACTGGAACCTCTGGCTTGGGCCAGCACCGTGGCGTCCGTTTAACCAGAAGTATGTCGAGGGCCGGTGGCGCGGCCAGTGGGATTTCGATTCTGGTGCGAAGTTGCTCGATTGGGGCGCGCACACCGTCGACCTTTGCCAATGGGCCAATCAGGCCGACGACACAATGCCGATCGAATACGAGCCGTCCGAGAAGGATATTGTTTGCCGCTATGCCAACGGCGTGAAGCTCGTCATCGACTTCCTCGGACAGCCGTTCGGCGATCGCTCACCGCATTACATCACCCGGCTCGGCACCTGCCCAGTTCGGTTCGTCGGCGATGAAGGGTGGGTCGAAACAGGCGACGAAGGTGAAATCGTGGCCAAGCCAGAATCGCTTCAGAAAACACTGCCGGATGCGGCGAAACGCGTACGCGGTCTCGATGTCTCCGCTCACGCGCGTAACTTCTTTGATTGCATGCGCTCGCGAGGCACGACTGCGGCCAATCCGGACGTCATGCGGCGGTCCCACATCGCCTGCCATGCGGCCGCTATCGCTTGGATTCTCCAGCGCAAGCTGAAGCTCGATCCAGTGAAGGAGGAGTTCGTCGGTGACGATGAAGCGAACCACCTCCGCTCCCGTGCGGGGCGTGATTGGACAGCATAAAGCCATGTGTCATGATGCGTCCGTTGGAACGAGGCCGGTCAGTCCGGTTTTCGCGTGGTTGCGTCCAGGGCGCGGATCTTGTCCAGCGTCAACCAGTGTTTGGTCAAGGCCCTGCGTCCCGCTTTGGTCAAGCCGTAATCGGTATGTGGAATCTTCCCGTTGAAGACTTTACGCACCTCCACGTAGCCTGCACGCTCTAGCTTTTCCATATGCGACGACAGGTTGCCCTTGGTCAGAGACAAGGTCGAGAGCAGAAACTTGAAGTCGGCCAGATCCACGCCCGAAAGAACCATCATGATTCTCAGGCGAACCGGTTCGTGAATGATTCGGTCAAGATCGGTCATCATTCCGCCTTCTCATTCGGTTGGCTGCCGGTGGCACAGTCCACCTGCGTCAACTTCTTCAATCGATATAAGGCATATCGGCTGTAGGCATGGCTGATCAGGCCCACCAGGATACCGTAACCAAACGCCGGAACCGCAAGGTTCAGGACGATTGCCCACTGACCCGTGAAACCGACCGGGACGCCGGCAACGGCGAGTATGGCGTGCAAGCCATAGAGGGCCGGGAACAACAACGCGACGTGCCCAATCATCGGTCTTGTCAAGATCCATAGCACCACGAAGCAAAGTACGACAGAAAGGGCGACAACAGGTTGGATGTACTGCGTTGGGAAAAGGCCCATCTGATAAAGCAGGATCAAAACCCCGTAACAGACTGCAAACAGCAACATGACTCCGAGTACTTCCCGCCAGCGGCGATCACTGATTTCAGGTTCCGAAACGCTGACGAAGCCCTCCTTCGCATAGAGCCGCTCGAGAAGGCGGTTCACCCGATTGCAACCCCGTGGGGAAATGAACACGTAAGCAGCGAAGCACTCGATTGCCACAATGGCGACCACAAATATCGCGGCACTGGGCCAGAATAGTGCCATGTTGCCGCCGCGGTAGGCCATGGTTGCCACGACCACCAGTGCAACGAGACCCAGGCACAGAAGCGTTTCGCCAACAAAGAAGACTAAGACGGGCAGACTGCGATTCTGACCGTAGACTCGCGCCCATTTGGGAATACTCCGCAGTTCTTCGGGGTGATCTGCCCGCTTGACGTTGGGTCGATCGTTCATGCTGGTACTCCTTGATTTTGAGGCTCACGACGGAATCTGGTCGCCGACAGCCCTGCGTTTGGCCGGTGGTTGTTCGTGCCACGGTTATCCAGGCCAGGACGCGACATCATGCAAAGTCGAGATTTAAAAGCCCGTGTTGCAGACTAGTTTATACTGCAAACTTGTTTGAGGCAAGGGGCTAAATTGGTTGAGTTCGTGCTGGTCGAGGAAATGCCCCAATCATTGCGCGCGTCGCTCTCTGCTGGCGGCGAACGAAAATTTCGCCACGGCGCAACTGCTTCGTGCGTCTTCGACCCACGGCCTACAGCCGTGCGACGCTGAAAGGCTCCGCAGAACGTGGTCTTCCACTGAGCATTATCAGCTACAGGATTGCCATTCCTGAAGCAACCTGCCTACAATACAGACGATTGGGCCCGCCAACAGGGGCACCTTGAGGACCGGCCGCTGGTTGGCGGTTCTCCTCTCATCCTGAGGATGAAGCTCGTAACAACGCCGCGCCGGTTGGACGCCTTCCAGGTCCATCGCGATCCCAACGACCGTAATCCCGTCGCCGGTCATCAGAAGAACCGCCAGAACCAAGGAATTGTCGTTCTTGCGAACTTAAACTAGATAGAAAAGACTTACTTAACTGCATTTAGGGCTCGTCGATTGTTGTTTCGGACGTTATTCAAGAAACCAAGAATCGAACCTTAGCTACCACGAAATGTTGTCGCACGCTGGACCTTCGACATCTGCCGACCCGGCAGCCTCGCAGTCATAGATGATTTCCATACGGAGCTTTGCCATGCCCCAAATATCCCGCCTTTCCCGACGTCAGTTTATTCAAGGCTCGGCTGCCATCCTCGGCGCTCCCTACATCATTCCCTCTGGTGTGCTCGCCGCCGACGGACGGCCGGGCGCGAATGACAAGATCCACGTTGCGGGAATCGGGATTGGCAGACAAGGCAGCGGTCTGATGGGGCAACTTGCGGGACAATCCGACGTTCAGATCGTCGGCATCGCCGATGTGAACCTGCCCCGCGCCGAAGCCAACACCAAGAAATTCGGCGGCCAGTTTGCTTGCCAGGACTACCGCAGGATCCTCGATCGGAAAGATGTTGACGCGATTGTCACGGCCACGCCCGACCATTGGCGTGCACTCGTGTCGATCCATGCGGCCCAGGCTGGCAAGGACATCTATGCCGAGAAACCGATGACGTTGACCATCCTTGAAGGACGCCGCATGGCGCAAGCCGCGCGCAAATACGAACGCGTCTTCCAGACCGGCAGCCAACAGCGTTCGCAGGCGGCAAACCGATATGGATGCGAACTGGTCCGCAACGGTCGAATCGGCAAGATCACGAAGGTCGTCGGCTTCAATTACCCCAGCCCTTGGAACTGCCAACTGCCCGCGCAGACCGTGCCTGACGGTTTAGACTGGGACATGTGGTGCGGCCCGACCGAACTGGTCCCCTACAACAACGACATCTACAACCCCCGTGCCCAGCCTGGATGGATCTCCTTTCGGCCCTACTCCGGCGGCGAGATGACCGGCTGGGGCGCGCACGGAATCGACCAAATCCAATGGGCCCTCGGCATGGACGAATCCGGCCCGACGGAGATCTGGGTGGAAGGCACGGCGTTCGATCCACCGACCTATACGGAATCGACTGGTCGCGGACCCGGCGAAAAACGATGCGCGCAACCGACCATTCACTATCGTTACGCCAACGGCGTCGAGCTGATTCTCGACAACGGCAATCCAGGTGGCGGGATCTTCCATGGCGAGCAAGGCAAAATCGAGATCTTTCGCGGCCGCGTCACTTCGAACCCGGCCGAGATCGTTAAGCAACCGATCCGCGACGACGAGATCCATCTCTACAAGAGCGACGGTCACATGCGCAACTGGCTCGACTGCATCAAAAGCCGCAAGCGCTGCATCGCCGACGTCGAAATCGGCCACCGTTCGACGACCGTCTGCCACCTGGGCAACATCGCCCGCTGGCTGGGCCGCCCGCTGAAATGGGATCCAGTGAAGGAGATGTTCCCGGGCGACAAGCAGGCTAACGCGTTTATCGACCGCCAGCGCCGCAAAGGATACGAGTTGCCCGAAGTCGTCTGATCAGCGCTTGCTTGGACAGCGCTTACTTCTGTTGCATTGCGACGATCGGATCAACGCGCGCGGCTCGCCAGGCGGGCAGAAAGCTGGCAACGGCGCAGACAAGACTTCCAACGGCCAAGACCATGGCGATGTCGAGTGGCGAGTAAACAAAGATGTCAGCGCCGTATTGCTGGCCGATGCGGTTTTCGATGTACCGGCGGACCGACAAACTGATGATCCACGACAGCCCGCCCGAGAGCAACAGAGCAAAGGCCGCGCCAAGCAGGCCCGTAAGCGTTCCCTCGCACAGCATCAACGTCATCACGTGAGAGTCTTTCGCTCCGAGCGACTTCATTATGCCAAACTCTGGTGTCCGTTCCAAAACGGAGATCATCATTGTGTTCGAGATGCCGAGCGCCGCGATGAACAGGATGATCACCGCGAGGGCCGAGATCGCCATCTTCACTTTGTTGATCTCCCGGTCGACACTTTCCACGATCCAGATGGCAGAGTGCGCGTAATAACCGAGCGATTCGAGCCGATCGACGATTCGACGGAGGTCCGAGACGTCTTCGATTGTGACCATCGCTCCCCAAAAACCGCGGAAGTCATCCCGCACCACGTTGATTCGTGTTGCCGTTCGATGGTGGACGTAAAGGTCCATGTCGTCGTGCGTGTAGATCGTCCGCAAGAAGGAGAAGATGTCGTCGCTCGTGGCCGGACGAAAGACGCCGCGAATCACAAACTCTTCTGTGATGAGCACAGCACTTTGCTCCGTCGAGACGCCGATCTGAAAGGCCTCTTGAATCAGCTCTTTTTCCCGATCGGTCAGTTGCGTGGCCTCAATGTCGTCGATCAGGCGTTTGATTGCCGATAGGACTTCCGCCTGTTCGCCCACGGTCCCTTCGACAAGGTCCGATTTCAGCGACTGAAGGAACCACGACACTTGATTGCCGCCGACCTGGTATTCGGCTTTGAGTTTGAGACCAACCAGCTCTTGCAACTGGCGGTCGCTGCGGAAGCCCAATTGGTACGCCGTGTATTCGCTGATCAGGACACCGTCGGTCTCAGATTCGTGCAGAGTGCTTCCGGCGATGATCCGTGGTTTCAGTTGTGCGTCGAACAGAGAGATGCCGCGTGTGAATCCCGGCAGGGCCAGAACATCCTGTTTTTTGGCAGCATCCTTCGAGTCCACAGCTAACGGTACGAGAGTCATTTGGCACTGCAACAGGGTCGTCGGCACAACTTCCCTGACACCTTCGATAGCTCGGAGCCGCTCCAAGTCGTTTTGATCCATCTCGCGAATATGGCCGTTTTCCACGAGCCATTTCTGTCGCCTTCGCTCGCAAATCCGCTCGCGCCGTTCATCGCTCATTTCGCCTTCGACGACCAGCGACTCCTCAGGAACCTGAATATCCGGTTCATAGCTCGGGCGAATCGTCATTTTACGAACATCTTCGGACTCGTTGATGATCGATTGCAGCCCGATGCTGGCACCCCGTGTGCCGGCAAAGGTCAAGATCAGTAGAACGCTGCTTATTACTACGCCGAGCAGATTCATTGCAGTGCGCAATTTGCGAGTCCACAGATTGTGGAAGGCCATGCCGCTGATGTCGCGAATCTTCATTTGCTGCCGTCGCCGTCAATCTGTTGGTATCAGTTTTCCATCGGACAAAGTAACGACCCGCGTCACACATCGTCGAGCCAGTTCGCGGTCGTGCGTGACGAGCACCATCGTTGAGTTAGTTTCTGCAGTGACATCGAGAATCAACTGAGTGACTTGATCCGCTGTCCTGGAGTCGATGTTGCCGGTCGGTTCGTCCGCCAGCAAGACGGGTGGCCGATTGATGATCGCTCGCGCGATCGCGACTCGTTGCTGTTCGCCGCCAGAGAGCTGAAACGGACGATGGTGCATGCGCTCAGACAGGCCGACTCGCTCGAGGCAGTCTCGGGCGGCTTCCCGGCGTTGCCTTTGCCTCACCCCGGCTAGAATGAGCGGCAACTCTACATTTTGCAGCGCCGTTCGGTGCGGCAGCAGTTGAAACGATTGAAAGACGACGCCTATGTTGTGAAGCCGGTACTTCGCCAGTTGCCCAGGCTTCAACGCCTGGAGCTGCTCGCCGCCCACTTGCAATGACCCTGCCGATGGCCGATCGAGCCCAGCCAGCAAATTGAGCAGCGTTGTCTTGCCCGAACCAGATCTGCCAAGCAGTGCAACTCGTTCGCCTGGCGCGATCTCCAAGTCAACTCCTGCGAGCGCGATCACGCGATTTGCATCAGTACCAAAGCACTTTGAGATTCCTCGAGCAACGATCATTGCGAACCCGGATGGCGATAGGCTAAGTGCTGAGGGAAGTCACTGCACGGTAGTTTGTCCACTTTGCCAAGGGGGACCACTCGCGTCGCTGATCCTGATTCGAGCTTGATTCGTCACCCTCTCATTGTATGCCTATTCACTCCGAAGATGAACAAGACACCTTTGACTCGCCCCGAGAAGGATGGCACCGGATCTGTTTTACTCGTCAGTGATGAGACGTTCCCGAATATGGTACCCGTATCCCGTATTTGACACAGATCGGGCTCGCCAGGAGAATCTGTCTGTTATCCTTCGCGGCAGTCAATTGTCCGGAGATGTCGCACCTCTTTGGGGAGAAGAACAACGCGATGCGGATGTCGTTTTCAATGATTGGCGGCCTGGGGCTTCTTCTGGCTGTGTCGGCGCCGGCGCGGGCACCGGCACAAAGACAGATGGAAAATCTGATTCGCGGCATCGTCGCCGTCGAGACAGCTGACGACGAAGTTTACATTGGCTGGCGACTGTTCGCGACCGATCCTGAGTCAATCGCTGCGATCGCTTTCTCGCCTGCATTGCTTATCTGGACGGTGAGCGGCCGAGCGTCGTGATGTGCCGTGGTGTGTATGGTCGCATCGTCATGGCTGCCTGGGACTGGCGTGACGGAGAACTAACGAGCCGCTGGGTCTTTGACTCGGGAATTAGCTATCCACCTTTCGACAACGCTTCACCCTATTCGGGAATGGGCGGCCATTCGCTGTCGGTGGCCGACGTCGATAACGACGGCAAGGATGAAATCGTCTATCAAGCAATGGTCGTCGACGACAACGGCGAAGGACTTTACTCAACGGGCCTGCGACATGGCGATTCGATGCACATTAGCGATATGTACCCTGATCGTCCTGGGCTGGAAGTCTTCACGGACCGCAATACCGACTGAGCATCGCCTGGCAAAACGTGGTCTATAACAAGCCACCTCACCCGCGTTTCTTTCTCGGTGACGGGATGAAGCTCCCTCCCAAACCCAACATTCACCTCATTGGGAGAGGCGAGGCAATTGCCGGCATCAAGGACGACTGAATCATGCAGTTCACGGGCGAAGCAGTTCGATATTTGGCGCGACGCCTAACCCGGATTATTCACTAGCCTGCGAGTCTTGAAATTGCGCAATTGCAAACTAGCATTGGCCAACGGCCATCAATCACCGTAGCCTGGGGCATCGCCCCAGGAATCGTAAGCAATTGGTCGTGTCTGGCCGAAGGCCATAATCATCGGTGGCGAAGGTCGTGTGAACATGGCCTGTGGCCAATTGAACCGTGTTTTTTAACCTCCCTGGGGCGATGCCCCAGGCTACGTTGACAGGAGGCCTTCGGCCAATAGTCGAAATACCCAA
>JASLRF010000486.1 GCA_030744095.1 Pirellulaceae bacterium
ATGACAAGGCGAGGTGGTTGCTGCCCCAGAATTCTCTCGGTCTTCCTGTCGATATGACCCAAAGGATGTTCTGAATGGCTGACTTCAAGACTGTCGCCAATGTGGGAGATATTCCAGATGGCCAAGGAATCGCCTACGCTGTCAACGGCCGAATGGTCGCCGTATTCAATCAAGGCGGAGTTTACGAAGCGATCGATGACTTCTGCCCCCATATGGGTGCTTCACTGGCCGGAGGACATGTCGAAGACGGTGTCGTGTTTTGCCCCTGGCACGCGTGGCGTTTCAAGACCTGTGACGGAACGTGGTGCGACAACCCCACCATCAGCATCGACCACTTCGAAGTCCGCGTAGATGGTGACGAGATTCAAGTTTGCGTGCCGGACAAGAAACCGCCGAATGCTGGAGTAACTCCAAGTGAGCCGGAAGCCCCGGTTGATGATGCACCTGCCTAGCGCGTCTGTCTCACTCGATCGACATCGTCAGCTTTGACGTCGATCGCACCTCGATCTTCGTGTCACGATACGGACGCACCGTCGTGAGTTTCTGCAGGATCTGGCTGTCAACCAGACGTCCCAAATCACGATCGAACCACAATTCGCCAGTCTGTGACTGCGACTTGATCGTCGTCTTGGCACGGGCGGCATCGGGATCTATTTGCAACGTCGAGTCAACCTTGATCTGCTCGAGCATTCGACCGTCGCGGTCACTGCCGCCAACATAGGTGTAGACGCTTATCTGTTTGAGCGTCCCTAACGGTGAGGCAACGTCGCTCGTCGACTTCCATTCAGCTCCAGCCACAAGTGGTTGTTCGGGGAACACTACGACAGATTGCCGTAGCACGCGTGAAATCCCCTCAGCCGAAAAAAACGACTTTAGCCCTTCACGTGTGTTGGCCGCGACCGCTTCTTGTGCGGCTGCCGGTAGTTTGACATCCAGGATCTCACCACGACTGTTCATCGTGAGATGAAACTTCGGTCCGATCAGCGGACCAACCGCGGCGGCAATTTCCTTGGCCGGGGTTGTGATCGGTTCGGCTGCGGAATCATAGTCCACCGAGGCGATGTCGCCCGTCTTCATTGACATCGTGAGGCGATCAAACGACTGTGTCATCGTCGCGGTTCCGTCCGCTATCACATCCTCGACGCGCCAGGTCATCTCCATTCCCATCACAATGGCAATGGTCGTACGTGCGCCGGCACCAGCTGTTTCGGTACTGGCTGTTTGCCGAAACGATACACGGAGTGTTTGGCCAGCTGAGAATTTCCATCGCAACGCTTCCTGCGCGGGTAGGTCAGGAACAAGCCAGCCAGCCAGTAGCACAAATACCAGCACGGCTAAACGACGTCCAAGTGTCCAAGGCGCAAACATCATAAATGTCTCCCGGTTTCCGTCTGCCGCATTGGGCCGATAGGACTGGCGCATCGACCATAGTTGTTGTTCGCTCTGCGAACTTGGCGTAATGTTCGTGGAGCGAACAAGGACGATACGACAGCTATGGATACAACGATCCTTACAGAGTGAATTTGTCACCAGGATCGAGTACGACGGGTTCCGCCTCGGTGTTCGCGCGAACACTGTCGGCCCATGTCGCCGCATTCTGCTCGATCGGCGGCCAGGTATTATAGTGGGCCGGTGCGACCCGTCGTGGATGAATCAGCTTGATGGCTTCGATCGAATCCGCTGGGCCCATTGTAAACAGGTCGCCAATTGGCAATACGGCCAGATCAATCCCCGCTCGACCAATCAACTGCATATCCGAAAAGAGTGCCGTATCGCAGGCGAAATAGACCGTTCCGTCGGCCAGTTTCAGCAAGAACCCAGCGGGGTTGCCACCATACGAACCGTCCGGAAGCTGCGAGCTATGGTGCGCCACGGTCATCGTCACGCGCCCGAACGGCAGGTCGATGCCGCCACCGAGGTTCATCCCAACCGTGTTTTTCACGCCATGCTGGGATTCAAACCAGGCACTAACCTCGTAGGCGGCCACCACCGTCGCGCCCGTCCGATTGGCAATGGAGGCCACATCCGCGACGTGGTCGAAGTGACCATGGGAGACCAGGATGTAGTCTGCTTTGACGTCGTCCGCCTTGACCGGCGATGTCGGCGAATCATTGAGAAATGGATCGAGCAAAATCGTGTGGCCACCGGTCTCGATCGCCCAACTACCGTGACCAAGCCAAGTTATTTCCGTGGTCATGTTTGTTTCCTGTAGGCAAAGTCTATGGTCAAATCTAACGGGCGAGTCGTTTCGTCGTTCGATCCGCAAACCTGGCGTTTTGTCCGTTGAACGAACAACAACTTTCAGCCCAGGATTCGATTCGTGTTGATCTTATATGCTTCCACACCAGGTTGGCCGTAGGGGTTGATGCCGATCATCCGACCTTCCACGACCGTCGCCAACATCATCATTTGGAAGAACTGTCCCAACGATGCCTCGTCGCCATGCGGAAGATGGATGTCCGCCGTAGGCCGGCCGACATCGCGATATGCCTGGTTGGTCCCCGCGATGGCTGCCGACATAATATCCGGCAGCGTCTTATTGGCCCGTCGATTCAATCCATCCTGATCGTGATTACTGTGGCCAATCGGCAGCGGATCACACCTCCATTGATCCACGATCAGATTTGAAATCAGTTTGTCGCGTCGGCCTTCCTGGTGTTGTTGAGCGCGCGAATGCAAGTCGCGCGTGTTCACGGTCGTCAGCGGTGTCGTGCCTCGTTCATCTTTGCCCAGGCTTTCCGCCAGCAACTGGTCGTACCACAAGCCCACAGCCTCGAGTGCCTTCGACCAGACCGACAGAACACGAATGGTCGCGCCACGTTCTTCCCACAAATGACCTGTGCCGACATAGTCAAGCACCGCGTTCTGGCCAACCGGTGCGGTGCGAAAATGTTCATTTATCGTCGCCGCGCCTTCCAACAGTCGCAGGACATTGATCCCCAAAATGGCCGCAGGTAACAAGCCAACCGCGGACAGAATCGAAAACCGACCGCCGACACCGTCGGGTACGGGGTAAACGTCCGGACAACCAATCGCGGTCGCCAGATCAAACAGCTTGCCGCTGGTCCCCGTTACTGGAACTACTCTCTGGGCAACGTCAGCAGGGTCTTCGCAACTTGACTCGAGCGCCGCCAAGAACTGCCGAAATGCGGCGGCCGTTTCGAGCGTTCCGCCGCTCTTGCTGATCACCACAATGGCCCAGCTGTCATCGACGGTCGTCGCTTTCTTCCCCCTGCCCAGCAATGAAAGCAAGCCCTGGGTCGCATCGTTGTCGACATTGTTGCCTTCAAAATACAGTCGAGGGTAGCTGCCACGCTCTCCTCGCGATAGTTCGTTAAAAAACGGTTGGCAGCAGGCGTCCATCAGGGCCTTAGCACCCATATAGGATCCACCGATACCAAGTACGACGACCCGATCAACCTTCTCTCGCAGCCGTTTTGCGGTCTGCATGATGCGGCCTAGTTCGCTGCCCCGCCGATCTTGGTAATATTCCGCCAAAAGCCGCTCTGGTAGTTGCAAGAAGCCAGCATCCAACGGATTCTTCTCGACAGGAATGGCATTCTCGCCATCGGCAAACAGTTGCAAATCGGTCTCGACCACTTCCGTGCGGGCTGCCTCTAGTTGCGGGGTCAGTTCAAGCAGTTTTTTCGCCGAAAAACCTTGGTCGTCAAGAAAAGCATTCTGGAAGTCAAAGCGTAGCGGTTCAATGGTTGGAGAGTTCATCCTGGTTACTCATGGCGATACGGAAAAATCGTCGCGGGAAAACCGCAGCAGGGAACTCGACGAGAATACCGAACTTCCAGCAGGCTGGCCACCCACCGCTTGCTTGATTATGCGTTTTTGGTAGGACAAGGAACCCAGCAAATTGGACAAATGCCACAAGGAGATCATCAATGGATATGCATGACTTGACGCGTGAACTTCACACTGAGAATGATGCCAAGATCGTGATGCTCGTCGCCGATGGTCTGGGCGGACTCCCGATGACGACCGGTGGCAAAACAGAATTGGAAACGGCAAACTCGCCGAATCTTGATCAACTTGCCGCGAGTGGAGTCCAAGGTGGCAGCATACCCGTGGCGCCGGGCATCAGCCCTGGAAGTGGACCAGGTCACTTGGGGTTGTTCGGGTACGATCCACTGAAATACCAGATCGGACGCGGTGCATTAGAAGCGACTGGAATTGGATTCGAATTGCAAACCGGGGACGTCGCCATCCGCTGCAACTTCTGTACGCTCGATGCGGATGGCAATATTTCGGATCGACGCGCCGGGCGGATTCCTAGCGAACAGAGCGCGCCGTTGGCAATCAAACTGCGCGAAGTCACGATTCCGGGTATCGAGATTTTTGTTGAACCGGTCAAGGAACACCGATTTGTCGTCGTCTTTCGCGCCGAGGGCCTGGGCGGGAACGTTCGCGACACCGATCCCCAGGCGACGGGAGTTCCACCGTTGGATCCAGTGGCCATTGACCAAGCGAGTCAGAAGACGGCGGAGATCGCTCGCGAGTTTCTCAAGCAGGCTCGCACATTGTTGGCCGATCAGCCCAGAGCCAATTTCCATACCATGCGAGGTTTTGCCGAGAAGCCGAACTTGCCCAGCTACGAAGAGGTCTACGGTCTTCGCGCCGCGGCGATCGCCGTCTATCCGATGTACAAGGGGCTGGCACGCCTGGTGGGAATGAAAATTGTGGGCCAGGCACAGACGCTGGGTGAGCAAGTCGACACGCTGACCCAAAGTTGGAATGACTTCGATTTCTTCTTTCTCCATTTCAAGTACACCGACAGTACTGGTGAAGATGGTGATTTCGATGCCAAGGTCGCGCGGATCGAAGATCTAGACGCCGCCATTCCCAGCATTATGGCGTTGAATCCAACGGTGATGATTGTGACGGGCGACCACAGTACTCCAAGCTTTCTGCGCAACCACAGCTGGCACTCGGTGCCGACACTGTTGGCTTCCGACTGTTGCCGCCCCGATGGGCTCACCGAGTTTACCGAAAGCAGCTGTATTAGCGGTGGATTAGGGCAATTCAAAGCGAAACACCTCATGACGCTCGCCCTGGCCAACGCGGGGCGGCTCGGTAAATACGGTGCCTAGAAACGCCCCGCCAAAGCCGTCCCGCACCGTCGTTGTTCGCTCCACGAATATCACGTAATGTTCACGGAGAAACGACAATCACGCGGCTCTCATTCCGCGCGCCGTCAAACTCAGCCCAGTCCGTATGATCCCGATGCGTTCAAGGTAGGTTGGGCGGACCGCCGATACGGTGAATACACCATCGTCGGTAAACACCTCCCGGCAATCGAAAAGAGGAACGCGATGCGACTGGGATTCTGTGGACTGATTTTCGTCGGTCTGACTGCTGTTGCCGTGGTCGCCTGTGCGCAGGCTGTGGCGCCGGAGGTCTCATCGGCTCGCCCAGCAATCACCCCCGCATATCCGTCGCGCATACTGCGCCAAACCACATTCAATATTCCGTTCACCGTCGATACGGCTGGACAACCGCTGGAAGTGCAGCTGTACCTCAGCCGAGACCGTGGACACACCTGGAAACTGTACGCGCGGCAGAATCCAAGTGCCAAGTACTTTCCGTTCCAGGCGACTCAGGACGGCGAGTATTGGTTTGCATCGCTGAGCATTTTCGCGAATCGATCGCCCGCCGACATTGCGGGGCGCCAGGCGGAACTGCACGTCGTGATCGATACTGTGCCACCAGAATTCGAGTTTCAGGCCGCCGTCGGCCCCTCGCGCGAAGTTCAGGTTACCTGGCGCTACTCGGATCCAACGATCGATCCCGCCTCGTTGAAGATCGAATACAAAATGGGTCGTGAACAGCCATGGCAACCGGTTGCTGCCGATCAAACGACCGCGTCCAACTCGACCGCCTCAGGCCGGTTAACATTTCGGCCGCGCAACGCCTGGGTGGAACTACAGGTTCGAGCAGAGATCAGCGACCTCGCCAGGAACAAGGCGGTCGTCAACCGGCGATTGTCGTTGTCCGTCAGTGCACTCCCGCCCAACAACGGACAACAAACGTGGCGACCAATCGCTACACGCTCGCCAAACCAGCAAGAACGCCCCATCGTGCTTCCGCTGACGGCACCTGACAATGGAAACCCCATCGGCGGAAACCCCATCGGCAGAAACACTGCGTCTGCCATTGACCGGTCGGCCAACCAAAGCTATTCGTCCGAAGTCCGAGACCGCCAATATTATCCTGTGGGCCGTGGAACATCTCCAACAGGCTTCGGCTCCGCGTCAGCCGCAGGCGTGTTGGCAGGCAGACCGCCTTCCAGAAATCTCGCTTCCGGAATTCCCCTCGACCCCTATGCGGACGCCCGGCTCAGTGCAACGGAGGTCCCGTCGATTGACCCTCCAACGGCAGCTCCCGTGCAGTCAGATTCGACCAACGTTGCGCCTACGACGGAATGGAAGTCAATCAGTCAATCCGCGGTGGGGGAAAGTGGCTTCAATCGGACCGCCGCGCCAAGTGAATTCGAATCCAATCGACCGCGCAATCCGCTCGTCCCAGGCGGCGATTACCAGCCGCAACCAAGTCAAGTCCATCCACTGGTCGCGCAACAAATCGCACCGGCGCAGCAGAGTACGCGGCCCGATCTTGATGCAACTGCGCCGTCGGCAATCCGTTCCGATTCAAATCACGTCTCGATGTTGCAAACGCGGATGACATCGGCGATGCGTTTTGAAGTGGACTATGAGTTTGACGCGGCCGCGGCCAACGGCGTACGTTCCGTTGAACTTTGGGGAACGAAAGACCAAGGTCACACGTGGTCCCGTTGGCAAATTGACACCGATCGGCAAAGCCCACTCGATGTGCGGGTGGATGGCGAGGGCACGTATGGCTTCCGAATCGTCATCGTAGGGAACAATGGCCTGGCAGGTAACCCGCCCAGAAATGGCGACGACGCGGATCTCTGGGTTGGCGTTGACACCACCGCACCGATTGTCGAGATCACCACCGCGACCTACGGCGAAGGCGAACACGCGGGGCAACTCGACATTCGTTGGACGGCCTCCGATGCATCCTTTGGTGAACGTCCGATTAGCATTCTCTTCAGTGACAAAGCCACTGGACCCTGGACGACAATTGTCGCGGGCATCCCGAATTCAGGTCAGTACTTTTGGCCAATCGACCCTCGCGTTCCCGAGCATCTGTTCCTGCGAATCGAGGCGCGTGACCAAGCAGGAAACCAGGGCGAATATCGTTTGCCAGCTTCGATTAACCTATCTGGGTTTACGCCCAAAGCGCGCATTCGTGGTATCCGCCCGTTGACGAGTTCATCGCGGCCTGCCCCGTCGGACTTGGATTCGTCACCTCGGGCGACGCGCAACCCATACGCGTACCGCTAAAGCGTTGGCTAGGGCTTGTTACCTCTCGACGCGGTTGATAGTCTCACACTGGACGATCTTCCGTCGAGGTCCGCACCGGCCAACCTTCCGATGTCGAACACGCTACATGTATTCGAGTTTCTTTCTCAAGCCGATACAATGCCGGCCGCGGTTACCGTTTTGTTTGGTGACGAACCGTTCTTAAAGAGACTGGCCCTGAAACAGCTTGTGGCCAGGCTGCTCGGTGACGATGACGACGCCCCCTACACCACATTTCGCGGGACGGCCGAATGGCGGGATGTGGCCGACGAACTCTCCACCGTGTCATTGTTTGGCGGTAACCGGCCTCGGTTGGCGATCGTCGAAGAGGCGGATCCGTTTGTCACAAAACAACGCGGACAGCTGGAGACCTACGTCGCTAAGCCAAAGTCCAACGGCGTATTGGTGCTCGAAGTCAGCACCTGGGCCGCGAATACTCGGCTGTACAAAGCCGTCAACAAGACTGGTTTGCAGATCGAATGTCGCGCTCCGCAGAAAGCGGCGGGCAAGAGCAAGGTCTTGGACGAAAAACAGCTTTGCACGTGGCTTACAAAATGGGCCAAGACACAGCACGACGTGAAATTCGAGAGCCACGCGGCGTCCACGCTGCTCGAAGTCGTTGGGCCCGAGTTCGGATTGTTGGACCAGGAATTGGCAAAGTTGGCATTGTTTGCCGGCTCGGGTGGCAAGATCACCACCGAGATGGTCGCCGATGTGGTGGGAGGCTGGCGGGCGAAAACGACTTGGGACCTCGTAGATGCGGCCGCGGAAGGAGACGCCGGCGAGGCCCTCCGGCAGCTAGAACGTCTGCTGTACAGCGGTGAACACCCGGTCGCCCTGTTTGGCCAAATTGCCTGGTCGCTTCGTCGACTCGCCGCTGCGACGCGCATCTACCAGAACGCCGAACGCAGCCGGCGGAAGATGCCGTTGCGAGATGCCCTGATCCAGGCGGGAATCCAGCACTGGAATCGCAAGGGCTTGGAAAAAGCGGAGAAGCAACTCATCCAGCTAGGTCGCCACCGTGCAGGGCAGCTGTATCGTTGGTTGCTGGAAGCGGACTTGGCCCTCAAAGGCAGCCATTCGACAACTCATCGCGCTCGCTTTGTGCTTGAACGGCTCATTCTGCGGATGGCGAAAGCGTCGAGTTTACGATGAACACGACGACGGGAAGGTGTCGCTGGTGTTGCTTGTTGCTAGCGAGGAGCCATCGACCTTGAGCGGATCGACGGGTTCTCGTACTATTCGCCGCCTCTTTTTCGCAACCGCTCTCGTGTGGAACGACCATCGTGGCTCGAAAACCTCTCGGAATCGTCCTACTATTGATCGCAACCTCCGGCTGTGCTGGTCGACCTTGGCTGGCACGACATGGCTCGAACGACCGAACCGCGGTGATCGCGCCAAGTCACGACGATCGAATAGCCACGAATCCATCGACACCAGGTTTCTTGCCAGCCGGATATTCGACTCCCGGATCGCCAACGCGCGGGGCAGCGACGCCGCCGACACAGTCGCCCTATCAACGGCTACACAATCAACCGCTACACCGTCAAACGTTACCTGGCGACGAATCACCTCGTCGGCAGAGCCCGTCCGGTTCGTCTTACGGCCAACAGATTGCCGCACCACCCATGGCTGCAATTCCCGGGTCGCATTCCATGCCCTTCTACGAAGGCTCTCATCCGGGGACACTTCCTGGTTTTCAGCAATACGTACAACAGTCGGTCGTAGATGAAGTGCGCCGTCAGAACTTGACGTCAACACCTCTTGCATCGTCGAACGCGATACCCGTGGCGGCCAGCCCATCAGACACCGAGACCCCGGAAGGAAGGCGCGCCGCGGAGTTTAATATCAACGATGCTCAAGCTGCCAGCGAATCCACATTGGCATCAACTGGCACGTTACCAACTGACGCCTCACCAACTGGCAGGTCACCAAAAGGCGATCCAGGCGAAACGCCCAAAGCAGATCTCCAGTCGAATCCTAGCGGAAGCCAACCGGCCAGCGATGATCCCAAAATGCTCGATGGTCAGGTTGTCCAAGCTTCACACACCACGACGGAGAACTTGGATCCCGCGTCAGGCCAATGGCGTGATGCAGCAGCGAACACGCTGGCAACCATCAACAGGGAGTTGGCCAAGAACGACCTCAGCACGGCGGAACGAACTCGTTTGAACGTTATGGGGCGTCTTCTGCACGCATTCTTGAATGATTCTGAGAAGGCCCTAGCACCCATTGAAGGCGTCGATGAAGACGAGAGCGAATACTGGAAGCACTTTGCTCATAGCTTGGTGATATTCCTCGACGCTGACGAGAAGAACACCTCCAGTCGACGCTCGGCGCTGACCTTACGAAGCCTCCGTGTCGCTGCGGACCACCTGGCCAACATCAGCAAGTTGGACGTCCGTAACCTGGCCTTCTGTAGCAAAGTCGAAAGTTATGGACGGTTTGACGAGTTTAAAACGTACGGATTCAAGCCTGGACAAGAAGTGCTGTTATATGTCGAAGTTGAGAACTTTGCCGTCGAATCCGATTCGAACCGTCACGAAACGGAATTGCAGGGCGAATACACAATCTTCAATGTCGATGGCAAACGGGTTGCCAACGCTGGCCTCCCCTTGGACAAGCAAGTCAGCAAGAATCGGCGACATGACTATTTCATCGCCTATCGAGTTTTCATGCCCAAAAGGATCGAGCAAGGGCATTACACGTTGCAGTTGACCATTGAAGATCTCAAAGGCAGTAAGTCTAATCAATCCACGGTCGAATTTTGGATTCGATGATCAGATCATTCGCGGTCGCAAGTCTTCCGCGATGTCGTCGATCTTGACGCGCCACTGCTCGAGCGAATCGCGATCCCGGACGGTGACTGTCTGATCTTCCAACGTCTGACCATCCACTGTGATGCAAAACGGCGTTCCGATTTCATCCTGCCGTCGGTACCGCCGTCCAACGGCCCCCTTTTCGTCGTAGAACACGTTGAAGTGCGATTTCAAGTCCCGGTAAACCTGCTGCGCCACAGCGGGCATCCCGTCTTTCTTGACCAACGGAAAAACAGCCGCTTTGACTGGTGCCAATCGCGGGTGGAATCGCATCACGGTTCGCGTTTGCATCTTGCCTTTTTCGTCGGGCGCTTGATCTTCGTCGTAAGACTCGCATAGAAACGCCAACGTGGCACGGTCCGCGCCGGCTGAAGGTTCGATCACGTGCGGGATGTACTGATATGGTGCCCCTGGCTGATCGGCGTCTTTGTTCTGCTTGACGTATTCCTTGAATGATCGCAGGCCGTGCTGTTCCTTGTCCCGTTCCCAAGCGTCGTCATCAAAGTAGGACAGGTCTTTTCCGCTACCGCGCCATTTCGGTTTACCATCCGGTCCCAATTGAACCTCCAGGGGCGAACTCTTCTCGTCCAGCTTGCCTTCCATGTGGCTACGCAGGTCGAAGTCGCCACGGTGGGCAATACCTTCCAATTCACCAAACTCGCCTTCGGGCAGGAAGGGAAACGCATACTCAATGTCGGCCGTACCGGTCGAATAGTGACTCAGTTCCTCTGGCGGGTGTTCGCGCAATCGCAACCGTTCGCCCGCCAGCCCCATGTCGATATACCATTGCATCCGCCTGTCGCGCCAATACTGATACCACTCGTGAGAGGTCTCTGGGTGACAAAAGAACTCGATCTCCATCTGCTCGAATTCGCGCGAGCGGAAGGTGAAATTACGAGGCGTGATTTCGTTGCGAAAGCTTTTACCAGTTTGGGCGATGCCAAACGGAATCTTGACACGGCTGCTGTCGAGCACGTTTTTGAAATTGACGAAGATGCCCTGTGCCGTTTCAGGTCGAAGAAAGGAGACGTCGTCTTCGCCACCGAGGGCGCCGACCGTGGTCTTGAACATGAGGTTAAATTCGCGAGGCTCGGTCAGTGTGTCGAGCGATTTCGCATCGGGCCCCAGCACTTTGCTGGTGTCGTCAACTTCGGGCAAAGCGATGAAATCGCCGATCCAATTCAGTTGTTCCGCGTTCTTGGCCCGCAAGTTAAAGAACTTAAGTGCCTTTGCCTGGATTGAACTCTGCTCTTCTTCCACGGAGTCCATCGTCGTCACGAAAATCCGCTGGTCCTTGGCTTCAACCCAGCGGCCGCGGACCTGATCGTGACGATAACGCTTTCTTGATTCACGACAGTCAACCATGTAGTCGTGGAACAGGTCGTAATGGCCGGAGCACTTCCAGACCTGCGGATGCATGATGATGGTGCAGTCGAGTCCAGTCATTTCGTAAGCAGCTGGTGCGCCGGCGGGTGCCGTCAAATCGTCATGGGCATTTACCATATCTCGCCACCAGGCGTCTTTGACGTTGCGTTTCAGCTCGACGCCCAACGGACCGTAGTCCCAAAACCCCTGTAGGCCGCCATAAATCTCACTCGATTGAAACAAGAAGCCTCGTCGTTTGCAGAGCGAGACAAGTTTTTCCATTTGCATTTTCGTCGCATTCCTTCGGAAGATCTGGGGTGATGGTCAAGCCACCCAGTTTACAAGGCAACCCTGGAGAGGGTCCATGCCAGTCATTCTGCCGTGGAAGGCGCGGAAGGCGCCATTTCGACCCCCTTTGAAGGGGCCATGCCGAGTTTGCGTACCAGGGGCTAAAACAATTGCGGGTCATCGGCCGCTGGGTCATCGTCAGTGCGGCGCACTGGCCAATTCCGACGGAATTCGCTCCGCAGGAATTCATCTCCACGGCCAAGATCGTCGCTTTTGAAAATCCGCGGATCACCCACGACCCGCACGCCCATAAACGTGGACTCTTCAGCCACACCAAGACAACAGTTTTGCGTCGCCAGTCGCAAGTGATAGGATATATTGACCAGGTCAAGATCGGTGGCGACTCCCTCGGTCCTGGCGGCTTTCGGTCCAGGTAGTCAAACTTTTAACGTCACGTAATCACGAGGTATTTCCAATGAACCTGAGAATCATGCTGCCGATCTCTTTGTTGGCGACGCTACTGGTTCCACCCTTGTCGGCGGAAGATGATGTCGGCACACAGCTTGAGCAAATCAAGAAATCGTACGACAAGGCCTACCAAGAGTTCCTCAGTGACTATCGGGCCGAGACGGACGCAACGAAGAAGCGCGAGATCGTCTCGACGCGGCTTCCGGCGATATCAAAGGAGTATTTAGATAAGTACCAGGAATTGGCAGACAAACACGCAAAGACCCCCGCTGCCGTTGAAGCATTGGCCATGGTCTGCCAACTCGGTGGACGCGCGCCGGGTGGTCGGGCGTTGATCGAGAAGGCAAAAGAACGATTATTGGCCGACCATCTCAATGAAAAGGGCTTCGCAAAAGTCGTTAGCTTGTGGAGTCGCGACGACGAAATGTTGGCGAAGATCGCCAAAGAGTCGACTAGCCGTGACGTGCAAGGTCTGGCGCTTTACTTCCAAATGTCCAAAGCCAAAGGCCGACAACTGACGGAGAAGAACGTCGCCGAGGTCAAACCGATGATGAAGCGGATTACCGATGAGTTTGGTGACGTGCGAATGGTATACGCCAGTGGCAGAGATCGCGGGACGTTGGCCGAGCTCATCGATAACGAGTTGTTTGCTTTTGAAAACCTGCGGATCGGTAAAGTCGCTCCGGAGATCACTGGCGAAGACCTCGACGGCGTGAACTTCAAACTTAGCGACTATCGTGGAAAAGTAGTCGTGATCGACTTCTGGGGCGATTGGTGACCTCCTTGTCGGGCGATGTACCCACACGAGCGGTCGCTCGTGAAGAAGCTCGCAAACGAACCTTTCGTTTTACTTGGTGTGAACAGCGATCCGAAAGAGAAAGTGCTTGCTGCCCTCGAACGGGAGAACATCACATGGCGCTCTTTCTGGGATGGCGGAAACACCTCGGGACCGATCGCGTCACGCTGGAATGTGAGGGGTTGGCCGACCATCTATGTGTTGGATCAGAAAGGCGTAATCCGATACAAGAACGTCCGTGGTAAAGCCATGGATAAGGCTGTTGATGCGTTGCTGGCCGAAGCCAGTTCCAACGGGTCATAGAGCCGCTATGACCTTTCCGGCCCGCGGACCACACGAAGTTGTCTGTGGGCCGGAGGTGGCGGCTGTCTGTCGGAATCTCCTAATTCATCTTGTTTGCGACCGTGTTCGCAGAGACGCAGCGGCATTGAGTGATTCGCTGCGCAATGCCCAAAGCGCACAGATCGTAACGACGATTGAAGACGGCTCGGTCGTTGATTCCGGGCAAGGCTACTCACCGTTATCGGTTTGCTCGTCCAGCGCAAGCCTATCTTTAGTTGAGTGCAATGCCCCCCTCAACATGGTTCATTGGTTAAGTTACGCTGGTCGCTGCGGTATATTGGAAACTGGACGGCTATTGTCGGCCAAGCTCCTCGATTTTTCAGTCAGTTACCCCATGAAGCTAGACAAATCCAACGCCCGCGTGCGAAAAATGTTCGGTGAGATCGCACCGCGATACGATTTGATGAACCATCTGCTGTCGTTGAATGTTGATCGCTACTGGCGCTGGCGGACGGTCAATCTCGCGCCGCCTCGCGACGGGTCGCCGATCTTGGATGTTTGCACGGGGACCGGCGATCTGGCGCTGGCGTATTCGCGTCGGACGGCTGGTGCCACCCCAGTGGTTGGGACGGACTTCTGCCCGGAGATGTTGCGAATCGGCCAGAAGAAGCAGAGCCGCGCTGGACTCGACGGACAAGTCACTTTCATCGAAGCTGATACGCAGCAGTTGCCGTTCGAGGCGGATCACTTTCAACTCGTCACGGTTGCTTTTGGACTACGAAACGTGTCCGACACCGATCAGGGGCTCGCCGAAATGGTCCGAGTTTGTCAGCCAGGAGGTCGGGTTGCCGTCCTCGAATTCTCGATGCCGCGTTGGCAGCCATGTAAAGGTTTCTACAGTTTCTATTTTCGCCGTGTCCTCCCCAAGGTCGGGCAATGGTTAGCGCGGAATCGGCAAGGAGCGTACAGCTACCTTCCCGATAGTGTCAGCCAGTTCCCATCGGGCGATGCGCTCGCCACGCGGATGACAGCGGCCGGGCTGGAGCAGATCCGCATGGTTCCGTTCACGTTGGGAATCGCCACGCTCTATCTCGGTACGAAACCGGAAAGCGAGGCAAACGAAGACAGTACCACCTTCGAGTCAAGGCAAGATTCCGCACCATGAATCATCCCTTGGTCCTGGCCATCACCGGTGCCAGCGGCGCGATCTATGCCGTCCGCCTGCTGGAGTTGTTGCTGCTAAGCGGTCGCCATGTGGAACTCACGATCAGCCCTTCAGCCTCCGCCGTGCTAAAGCAGGAACTCGACTGCAATCTTAATCTTGACGCTTTTCGGCTGACTGACCTTATCGACCTTGATGAGCACACTGGGCGACTGTCTTACTATCATTATTCCGACATCATGGCACCCATTGCCAGCGGTTCGCATTTGACCGACGGCATGGTGATCTGCCCTTGTT
>JASLRF010000487.1 GCA_030744095.1 Pirellulaceae bacterium
CATCCTCCGTCGCACGACGCTTCGCGCAATAATTAACTCCAACTCGCCAACGAGGACTGACCAGCAACAATTAATCGACGCCCTGGAAAACTACCTAAGTCTCGCCATTTAAGCAGACGAATATCTGCGAAAGTTCAGCTATTTGGCTGCGGCACTGCCGCGTTAGGCGAGTGGCAGATTGGAATTTCCCGCGAGGGTGAGGCTTCTGTTGAACGGGCTATCCGACGCTCGCCTTGCGAAGGGACATGGCGTGGCAAAGGGACCCGTCACACGATCAACATCGTATCGCCGTAGCTGTAAAAGCGGTAGGCTTCGGCGATCGCCTCTTCGTAAGCTCGTCGCATGAGCGCATCGCCACCAAAAGTCCTTACCAGGACCAATAGGGTACTCCTGGGGATGTGGAAATTGGTCATCAAGGCATCGACGGCACGAAACGAATACGGAGGCCGAATGAACAGATCGGTTTGGCCTGTCCAGGCGGCCAGTGTGCCTGAGGCGGCAGCTGTCTCGAGGACCCGCACGGCGGTCGTGCCAATCGCAATCGTTCGCCCTCCCGCGGCACGATGGGCATTAAGCGAATCGACGGTTGTGGCGTCAATTTGCCCCCACTCGGTATGCATGGCGTGTTCGTCCAACCGAGAAGCCGAAATCGGTCGAAACGTTCCCAGGCCGACATGCAGCGTGACGTGATGGCTCGAGACACCTTTGGCGCTGAGCTTCTCAAGCAGACCGGTCGTAAAATGAAGGCCCGCCGTCGGAGCCGCCACCGCCCCCGGTTTGGCGGCGAAAACGGTTTGGTACTGCTCGACATCGGCCTCGACCATCTCGCCGCCTCGGATGTATGGCGGTAGAGGGACGCGACCAATTTTTTCCAGGATCTCGGCAGGCGAGCCACTTGGATCGGGCTGCGCGGCCCAAATGCCGCCACCCAGATCCACCAGCATTTTCAACTGGTTTGCAGGTCGACCCAGGTGGTCCACCAGCGTGACCTCTTCACCGCAATGCAGTTTGCCTCGTGTCTTGCTCATCACCTTCCAAATGGCGGTGCTGGCGTGAGTCGGCTCAAACCGATCGTCTTGGAGAACGCCTTCTGCAGGTGGTCTACACCGTTGTTCGGCCTGGAAGAGGCCTCCTTCTGCAGGTGGCGTTCGCCGTTGTTCGGCCAGGAAAAGGCCTCCTTCTGCAGGTGGCGTTCGCCGCTCTTCGGCCAGGAAAAGGCCAAACCATCGTCCGCCTGTCCGCGTACGGAAACCGGTGAGCCGAGCTGGCAGGACCCGCGTGTCGTTCAACACCAAGGCGTCCTGAAGAGTCAGCAGTTCTGGCAAATCACGAATGTGGTAGTGGTCGATCTGCTGACGCGATCGGTCCACCAGCATCAGTCGAGCGTCGCTCCGGCGGCTGAGAGGGTGCTGGGCAATCAACTCCTCTGGAAGCTGATAATCGTAATGGTCGAGTTCCGACATTTGCCTGGCAAGGCTCGGTTTCTTGAAGGGCTACCATGGAAACAACCGAGTATAAGTCTGATACTCAGGACGTGAAACGGCAGTTCTCAAAGCAGCGACGATGACGACAAACAGTTCCAACGACGACCGAATCCGCGTCGCACTCGTGATCACCGAACTGAATGTCGGTGGCGCAGAGCGTTGTTTGACGCAGCTGGCAATCGGTCTGAATCGCAGGCGTTTCGAACCACTCGTGATTGCAATCGCACCGCGACCGTTGGACGAACAGCTGACGCTGGTCAACCTCTTGGAAGCGGCTCAAGTGCCAGTTCGTTTTCTGAACGTGTCTTCCAAATGGCAGTTACCGATCGGCGTCTGGCGATTACGCAGAATACTCGCCGCGTTTGAACCCGACGTCGTTCAGTCGTTTCTGTTTCATGCCGATGTTTTGACATGTCTCGCTGGCGGTGGCAGGCGTTGCCGTTCATTTTTGGGCCTTCGCGTGGCGGATCCGACGAGGTGGCGACAACGCTGCGAACGATGGGTAGCTGGGCAAGCGACGGCGGTCGTTTGTGTCAGCGAAGCAGTGAGTCAATACGCGCGAGACGAGGCTAAGATCCAAGCCACGAAGTTGGTCGTGATCCCCAATGCAATCGATGTTGAAATTCAATGCTCGGTGAAGCCGCTGGACTTGATGTCGATCGGCATTGGCGGTTCGCGCCGCGTGATCCTCTGTGTCGGTCGGTTGCATAAGCAGAAAGGAATGGATTGGCTACTCGAGACAATGCCTGCCGTGTTTGAGCGGTTGCCCGAACACGATCTGCTTATCGTTGGAACTGGTCCGGACGAAACACGTCTCCGCGCGCAGGCACGTGATTTGAAAATTGACGATCGTGTGCATTTTGCCGGCTGGCGAGACGACGTCCCGCGTTTAATGGCGGCATCATCGCAGCTCGTCCTAACCTCGCGCTGGGAAGGGATGCCTAACGTTATCTTGGAGGCGATGGCCGCTGCTCTTCCCATCGTCGCGACCAACACGCACGGCGTTCGAGAATTGCTTGGTGCGGACCACGCAAGGCAGACCGTCGAATTTGGTGATTCCCTGGCGCTGATCGATCGACTGGCATCCTTCGGGCGCGACGATGAACTGGCAGCTCGAATCGGTGCCGCAAACCTCTCCCGCGCCGTCGCCAATTTCTCCCTGGAAGGCATGGTCACTGCTTACGAATCGCTCTACGAGTCAAATAATCACGGTTCACGTGGTCAGTAGGCGTGATAGCAGCGTGCCGAGAAAATTTGGTTTTCTTCCAAAATCTTGCGAGCGTCCCAAGTGGTGTTTCAGGAGGTAGTTACGACGAAGGCGATTCTGCAGGTGCTTGTTTTTGGCGGGTGGAAATCGTGTTGATTTTTGAGGCCGCGTGGATATCTTAGGGTGGAAGTGGGTCGAAGTGGTTGGGAGTGGTAGTATGTTGCTCACTGGGACGTTTGTTCGAGCGATCGACGAGAAGCAGCGAATCGCTGTTCCCAAGCCCGTGCGCGACTCGCTGGGTTTTCCTTGCCAGAAAGTGCTCTATCTAGCTCCGGGCACGGATGGCTGCATTCAGCTGTATCCCGAAGATGTTTTTACGGATCTGGCAGCTCAGCTCGGACGCACGACGCCCACCGGCCAGGACGTGCGAGCGTTCAGTCGGATGTTTTACGCCCAGGCGCAACGCGTGGAAATTGACCGTCAAGGTCGGCTGCGTGTTCCTCTGGAATTGGCGGAATTTGGTCGTCTCTTCAAGGAAGTCGTGTTGCTGGGTGTGCGTGATCATCTGGAGCTTTGGAATCGCGACCAATGGAACTCTTATTTGGCGGAAACTCAACCGCGATACGACGAGATTGCGGAGAGCGCGTTCGGCCAATCGCCGCCCCCAGGTGGGTCGGCGTTCGTATCGGAAGCAACCGAAAACATTACAACAAAGGAGAGTTTGCGGTCGTCGCGGCCGCGTTAGGGGACAGCAGTCTCGGCAGGGACGCCATTGAATGCTTGTCAACAGATCAAGAGCGACGTCCGTCCGTTTGTTCGCTGACTGAGAGATCTTCCGGACCAGCCTGCGGCCACTGGCTGCTCCGCAGAGCCGCTTCGGCGGCTCTGGATTTCTCAGGGTTCGTGTGCAAGATGCGCCGAACCGCGAACGCAGGGATGCCTGCTACCCTCACCGGCATCCCTGTTGGCAGCGACCCAGCTCCGAGGCACATGGATGTGCCTCGGGTCGTTTGCCAAGGTAGCTGACGGGGCGAGCCGCCTCGACGGTCCATCGTTGGGGTGCGAGCGGCGCTGCGAGTGTCTTCCTGACAATCGGGAAACATCGGGCAAACTGGGTACATCCGCGCGGGCGTAGGCAGTGGTCCCGGCGTCATTGACGGGTTGGCGCGTGGCCGGTTTACCGGTATCCCAAGCAGCTATGGAACCGCCCAAATCAGCGCATGTGTCCGTCATGTCGGACGAGATCATTCAGTGGCTGTCTCCTTCCCCCGGTCAGACGTTTGTCGACGGCACGTTGGGCGGCGGAGGCCATACTCGGCTAATCGCCGAATCCGTGGGTGATCAGGGGCAAGTGATCAGCTTCGACCGCGATCCAGCCGCCATCGATCGGGCCGTTGCCCATTTACAAGGCCTTCCGGTCAAAGTCGTCCACGCCGATTTTCGGGAGATCCCCGAGGTGCTCGACCAACTGTCGCTACCCCCGGTCAATGGTGTGGTGCTTGATTTGGGGCTTTCCAGTGACCAGCTGGCCGACGAGGCTCGCGGATTCAGCTACGATGCGCCGGGTGACCTTGATCTGCGTTTCGATCCGCAACGGGGTGAGCCAGCTTGGGGCTTGATCCGTCGTTTAAGCGAAAAGGGCCTGGCTGACGTAATTTATCGCTATGGTGAAGAGCGTCGGAGCCGACGAATTGCCAAGCAGATTGTGGCGCGCCGGCGATCCCAGCCGATTCGGACATCACGCGACCTGGCGGAGCTTGTGCGAAGCTGTGTGCCGCGCAGCCCAAATCACCGAATCGACCCGGCAACACGGACTTTCCAGGCGTTGCGGATTGCGGTGAATGACGAATTGACGGCTCTCGAGCGGACCCTCCAGCGGATTCCACCAGCGATCGCAGAGGGGGGACGTCTTGCCGTGATTAGCTTCCATTCGTTGGAAGACAGGCTCGTAAAGAACGCCTTTCGCCACGATGGCCGCTATATGCCCTTGACGAAAAAACCGATTCGACCTAATGAATCAGAGTTACTTCGCAACCCGCGCAGCCGTAGCGCGCGGTTGCGTGTCGCCCAGCGGACAGATGCCAGTGTTGCCTAGCGCCAGGCATCGGGCCTCGACGGCATCCATACCCTGAATTTGTTCTGGCGACCTCGTACTGGACGATGTCGGCAGTGCCTCAAGGAGGAGGCAACCAGATGAGTGCATCGAATAAGTCATGGTTGATGGTTGGCGGGCTGGCTTTGGTCGTTGCCGGGGTCATCTATGCGATCAAACAGCTCAATGGCAGGTCCGCACCACCGGCGGAGATCGCGCCAGCCACGTTGACCAGTGACAACAGTCCTGCGACGCGATCTCGGACACATTTCCCAACGATTCTCCGCGCCAAACCGGTGACGGAGGCCGTGCCGACGGTCAGCCCCCGCTATGCTCCGCGCGACGCGACGTTGCCACGCAGCGACTTGGTGCCACGCGACGGCCTAGTGCCACGCGACGACCTGCAATTCGACAAGGTGCCGGTGGGAAGATATCCGTCGCCAACTGGCTTGCCACCAAGCACGAGCCCACCAACCACGCGCCCACCGATTACGTCGCCAGTTGATCGCAGTGAAGTGTCTCCATCAAGAAGGGACCCACAGGCTGGGGGCGCGGTGTCTCCGGCGTTCAGCGAGCCGACCGCTGTCGACGAGCCATCCTCGCTGCCAACCGTGTCGGACTCTGAATCAACAGACGTCCGCCCAGCCGCTCGGCCGACAACTTATGTGACGGTGGCGCATGACAGTTTTTGGAATATTTCGAAATTGTGTTATGGCGGTGAGAGCCGATACTTCAAGGCGTTGTATTTCCACAATCGAAGTCGGATCTTGCGTCCCGATCAGATTCCCGCCGGGATCGAAATTGAGACACCACCGCCAGCGGAGCTGCTGCGTTTGTATCCGGAGCTGTGCCAACTTGGCCAACGCAATTGAAGCATTCCCGGAGGGCATAACCCGGGCGGGGGATCGTCTCTGCCGGCCTCTTTGTCTTTCACGATTCGCGATGTTCTGAGTCTTGGCAGCCAATGCCGCTGGAACAACGGTTTGTCGGGGATGGCGGCTTTGGTACGATGTCGCGATGGTCGAATCTGAGAGTCAACTTGTTGTGCGGCGGATTGTCTCGGGCGGGCAAACGGGGGTTGATCGGGGCGCCCTCGACGCGGCGATCGAACTTGGCCTTGAGCACGGCGGCTGGTGTCCCCGAGGCCGACGCGCCGAAGATGGCCCGATTCCGTTGCGTTACCAATTGCGCGAAACTGCGTCGGCAAGGTATCCGGTTCGCACGAGGCAAAACGTGATCGAGTCGGACGCGACTCTGCTGTTCTACCGCGATCATCTTCACAGTGGTACGGAGCTGACCTATCGCTTGGCCAAGCAGCACGCCAAGCCGTATTTGCTGGTTGATCTGGAGACACTGCTCGACCCCGCCGTCGTGCTCGACTGGATCCATGGCGAACAGGTCGATACGCTCAACGTGGCTGGTCCTCGCGAATCGACCGCACCTGGAATCGCCCGACAAACCCGCGAGTTTCTTACATGTTGCCTGGCGTCGGCAAGCGAGACTTCGTGAATCGACAGCCGCCCGGGGTGGTAGCGAAAAAAAACCACACGACGGCTAAACGTCGTGTGGCTCTCCAATTCCAGTAAAGGAATCAGCCGATTTCGTATTCAGTTTCGGGGTTCAGGCCGGGCTGTGGCACGGGGTATTTGCCATTGGCATCGGCCAGCAGGGGTGCGGGACCGTCATAGCTCAGATCAGCGAGTCCTGGCGCGAACTCGTGTTCGCAATTCAGGAACTGATCATAGGTGATCTCCTGACCCGTGTGGGCGGCCATGCGGCCCATGGAGGTAACCAGGCTAGACTTCACACCGCGTTCAACTTCGTTGTAATCCTGGTCTTCGCGAATGGCGGCGATCAGGTCATTCCATTCGACTTGGTACGGATTGGGTTCAGGTTGCTGGTAGGCCCACACCATTTCCTCTTTCTTGAAGTTCTGACCCTTGTAGATCCGGCTCTTGGCGGGAATGTGTCCGGCAGTCGAGAAAATCGCCGATCCCTTCGTGCCGTGAACAAAAGTCGCGAATTCATTTTGGCAAGCAGGAATCGTGCGGCCATCGACGTACAACTTGGTCCCGTCGCCAAAGGTGTATTCGATCGAATAGTGATCGAAATTCTGGTCGACTTTATTGCCGCGATAGTGTCGACCACCGGACGCGCGTGCCTTAACAGGCCAATCGTTCTTGACCCAGCAGCCTTCGTCGATGTTGTGGATCAAGAAGTCACTGACCGCTCCGCCGCTGAGCCACAGGAAGGCGTGGAAGTGCCGGATTTGCCATTCGAGGTCACTGGTGCCTTCCGGTGCGGGCCCTGTCGAAGCTGACCCTGTCGGTCCTGCCATGCGATACGCTCGCAATGTGAGTACATCGCCAATTTTTCCGTCGTGAATCATTTCCGCCGCCGCTTGGCGTGACTTGCAGTGACGGCACATCAATCCGACGCCGACTTTGAGGTTCTTCTTCTTTGCCTGTTCGGCGAGGGCAAACATGCGCTTGCTGGTGGGACCATCGATGGTCACCGGCTTTTCCATAAAGACGTTGACGCCCTTTTCGATGGCGTATGTGAAATGCAGCCAGCGAAATGCCGGCGGCGTAGCAAAGATCACGACGTCGCCGGGATTCAGCACGTCAATTGCTTTCTTATAGGCATCGAAGCCGACGAATTTGCGATCCTTGGGCACATCGACTTGGTTCGGAAACTGCGTCGCCAGACTTTTGTGGCTGATGTCCTGCCGATCTTGGAAGACGTCTGCCATGGCGACCAATTTGACGGGCCCGTTCTTGACCTGCAAGGCGTTCTTGGCAGCTCCGGTACCGCGACCGCCACAGCCAACCAATGCGACTTGAATGGTGTTGCTATCGGCCGCATGAACGTTGGGCACGGCGCTGGCGACCAAAGTCGAAGTGGCCGCTATAACGCCGGTGTTCTTGAGGAACTGTCGACGTGTGGAATCATTGACATTGGTCATAATAGCGCATTCCTTGTGGGGTGGAGGCAGGTTCGAGTGGAACTCGATAATGACAAGATAAGGTAATTGGGCGGTTGTTACCAACGACTTCACGAATGTCGTTTTTGGTCATTCTTCCAGGTCGACTTGCAGAGGTTCCGTTTTGTTCCACTTGGCCGCCTTCTCCGCTTCGGAGGGCGTGACCAGCGGACGGACGATGCGAAATCCCACGTGCAAGGCGTCAGTGTGATACCAAATGCTCTGGGGCTCTTGGGGATCTTGTTCCTTCCAGTCTTCGTTCGAGCCGACTCGGGCAGCGCTTCGAAGGAGCTCAGGGTCGTCGTCCCAAGAACCGCCGCGAACGACGCGCGGATACAGATTCAGTGGGATCTGCAAAGGGTCACTCGCTGTTTTTCCGTTGAACGAGGAATACGTGTCCTCGCCATGCTGGTCCAAGACCCATTCGGCCACGTTGCCGTGCATATCGTAGAGGCCCCATGGATTTGGCTTTCTTGTTCTGACTTTGCTGTAAGCTTCGTCGCTGTTTTCGTAGTACCAGGCGTAGTCGCCGATCTGGTCGGTGTCGTTGCCAAAAGAATAAGCCGTCGTGGTGCCGGCTCGACATGCGTATTCCCATTCGGCTTCCGTCGGCAGCCGGTAGTAGCGCCCCGTTTTGGCAGACAACCATTGGCAGAACGTTCGAGCTGCATGTTGCGTCATGCAAATCGCCGGGTAGCCGCGTTTGCCCATTCCGAACGTCATGTCGGTGTAGGGTTCGGTCGGCTTGCTGATTTGAAACGGTTCTGCGAGCTTGTCACGGACGGTCAATTCCGTGCCGTCAACTTCGCGTCGCAGGATATCCAGATCGGACATCCAAATCTCATACGCGTTCCAGGTGATTTCACATTCGGCCATCCAAAACGGCGAGACCTTGACTTGGTGTTGAGGGCCCTCGTCCGGTTGCCGTTCTTCTTCGGTCTTCGGGCTGCCCATCGAGAATTGGCCACCTGGAATTGGCAGCATTTTGATCTTCGCAGGCGAGTGTTCGATCAACTCGTCGTACGGTTTCATCAAGCTCTCGCTGGCTGCCTGGGAATCTACGACCTGAAGGGGAGCCGGATGGCGCTCGGCGGCGCCGATGGGATGCGTCGACAGAAGGCCCAGTGCGACGGCAAAGGTGGCTGCGCAGGAGTGAACCATTGATGATGGCCGGCGAGAATGGCCAGACAGTCGGACGGTGCGCGTCAAAACCTCAATCCTCAAGTCAGTGAGTTGGCGTGGAAGGTGGGAAAACAAACAACGGCGTTCGTCCGATCAATTGTAACCAGTATCAGCCATGGAAGGAAACGAACGGACCACTCGGAGAAGGGGTGTTCTAACTGCCCGTTCGCGGAGAGGTAATTGATGCTTAGCGAGGCAACCTTGCTGAGCCCAACAACTGGGCGAAGGGGTGTCAGAATTGCCCATTCGCGGAGGCGCAGCTGATGTCCAGCCAGGATTATTTACTAGCCCAACGCGTCAACGAAGAGGATTTATCGAGTTTCACCCGAGGAAATCCACAGCCGCTCCGCTCGACTGTCGAAGATTCTTGACACAACGCCTTTGTCGTATAGATTTTAGGCATTATCCGAGGCATCGAGGTCGAGAATATAATTCGGTATCATCGTTCTTCGTCTTTTGTAGATTCTTGACGGCACCGGCCGCCTGGTTTTCTCTCGCCGCAGTTCCTTCGTTGTTTGGCCGTTAACCGTCCCTCTGCCTCGCTCGATCCGCGGAAAGTTCCGATCTCCCATTGCGCGAGGAGGCAGGTTATGAGAATTTCTTGCCCGTATTGCGGGCATGGCATGAAGATCAAGAATGCCAGGCCCGGTGAGTACAAGCCGAAATGTGGCAAATGCGACGAACGATTCTTGTTGGCAGTCCCTCCCCAAGCGGGTGCGGACATCGAAGTGAAACGGCTTCCACGTGACTCAGCATGCGATCAAGGTACGCGTGCCGAGCTGGACGCCGGAACTCGACACGAGACGGCGATACCGATTGATGTGCCGACAAGAGAGCACGACACTAGCGAAACCGCCGGCGAGGGACCCTCGCTGACGCCCGCCGAAAAGACGGTTGATGCTGATGGTCCCACGGCTAAACCTGTGAAGGACAAGACACCGGGAGCCATCACCAAGGCCGATGCCATCGACGCCACGTTCGTTCTGCCAGCCAACGCCGCACCAGATGCCCCCAAGAAGGTGGTGGTGCACGCCAGCCGTGAGGCGTCACCGCTGGACAAGACAGCGCCAGAGAACATTGCACGTGGCGCCACGGGCCATCCGCACGCGGACGGAACGATGGCATCCGTGGGGCCGGTGGCAGGCACTGAGTCTTCACGAGACGGGTCTTCACTCGGCGGATTGCAGTTCGAGCAGCTTGGAGGCTACCGGATTCTCAGGGTACTGGGGCGGGGGGCGATGGGAACGGTGTATCTGGCGAATCAGACTTCGCTCGACCGTCAGGTGGCACTAAAGACGATCCAAGCACAATGGTGTCAGAATCCAGCGACTGTCGCCCGTTTCACGCGCGAGGCCTATGCTGCGGCTCAGTTGACGCATCACAACGTGGTGCAGATTTATGACCTGGGTGCTGATCAGGGCGTCAATTTTTACAGCATGGAATTCGTCAAAGGCAAGTCGCTCGACGAGCTGGTCGAACAGCAGGGAAAGCTGGATCCGAAGGCGGCGATCGGTTACATCCTGCAGGCAGCTCGCGGCCTGAGTTTTGCCCACGGCCATGGAATGGTCCATCGCGATGTGAAACCAGCGAATCTGTTGTTGAGCGACATTGGGGTCGTAAAGGTCGCCGACCTGGGCCTGGTCAAGACGCCACAGATGGTCGAAGAGGAGAATGCGACGGCAGAGGCGTCGGCGCTGGCGGCTTCGACGGCGAATGTCACGTCGGCGAATATGGCGATCGGTACGCCGGCGTACATGGCACCGGAGCAAGCGGAGGATGCGACTGGTGTCGATCATCGCGCCGACATCTATTCGCTGGGCTGTACACTCTATGTGTTGTTGACTGGGCAGACGCCATTCGACGGTGCCACGGCGCTGGAGGTCATCACAAAGCATCGGACGGAACCGGTTGTCCGTCCAGAGAGGATCGACGCCGGCATCCCCGCTCCGGTTTCGGATATCGTCGTTCGGATGATCGCCAAGCTTCCAGACGACCGATTTGCGAATCTGGACGAAGTGATCGCAGCCTTGGAAGGATGTTTGGGCGCCGTTGTCCAGCCAATCCGCGAAGAACACGTGACCCAACTGGAAGACTGCCTGGCACGCTACAACAGTGGTGATGCGGCGAAGAGTCGAAGCCTGGTCGCGGCCGGCTTTTGTGGCGCGGCTATCTTGCTGACAGTTGGCAGTCTAATATTCAGTATCACCGTTGTTGGATGCTGGCTGTCGATGTTGGCGGCTGCTGTGTCGAGTTATTTTCTGGTCAGCGGCCTGCGCGACCGTACGGCGATGTTCGGCAAGTTGCGCGAGCTGATCTATAGCTATCGCCGCGCCGAGTGGCTCACATGGGCGTTCGGCGCGCTCGTGCTGGTGGCAGTCATGGTGTTTGTCGCCCCAGTGGCTGTCTGGTTGGGCTTTGCCGTCGTTGGTTCGCTGGCTGGCGGAGCATTCCATTTTGTTTTTGACCGGCGACTCGCAGTTTCGCGTCGGGAACCGCTCGCGGCGATGGAAGAGATGCTGAAGAAACTGCGAGTTGGAGGAATGGATGAACTTTCGCTCCAGCAGTTTGTCAGCAAGTACGGTGGCGACTTGTGGGAAGAGATGTTTGAAACGCTGTTCGGTTATGATGCTAAGATGGTTGCACGTAACGCTTTGCGGCAAGACGGCCAGCAGCCTCGTAAACGGTTTCGTGGTTGGCGCGATCCTCTGATTCGCCGCATCAACAATCGTCTCCGGCGAACTCGGGAAGCACGCGAACGCAGGCATCTCGAGAAAATCGAGGCGGCGGCGCTGCAGGCAACGGGGCTCGACGCGACGCAAGCCCGACACCAGGCTGAGAACATGGCTGCGGCGATGATCGATCACGCCGCTGCGGCGCGACGCGGGCCAGAGGCAGCCAACGCGACAGTCGATCCAAGAGCTGCCGCTGACGAAAAACGTGCTCGGATCAAAGCGATGTTGGCTGAGGCACGCAGCGGCAAGTTCGCATCGAAGCCAAGTCCGACTAGATTCTTGACGGGACCGCTCGTTTTCTTCTTGGGTGCGAAGCTCCGTTTTCTGGTCGGTAGCGCTCTTCTGGTCGGATGTCTGTTGTGGATGAACCAGCATGGTATGTTCTCATCGGAAATTGGAAATACTAGCAAACTGAATTTGGAAAGGGCACTTGGTCCGAGTGCGCCATTGAACATCCCCGTTGTCGGCAGATTCTTTGACAGCTTCAATCCAGGGTTCGCTGGATTGATGTTGTTGCTTGCTGCGTGCTTTCGCGGTTGGAAGATGACACTCTTCGCGTTGCCGGCGGCGGCAATCATGGTGTTCGGCCCTGCGAGTGGGATTCCTGGCGTGGCGGCTTTGGGCGGTTCGCACACAACGAGTTTGATCGTTGGCGGTACTATTGCCTTGATAGGTTTGTTTTTGGGTCGGACCCACGAAGAATTCTCTTGAACTTTACGCCCTCACAATTGAGATTGAGTTATATGTCAGACGATTCTCCTCAAAACAGCCACCGCACGGTTTCTGAAGCAACGCGAGCGGCCGCATCGCATACAGGCCTGTTGACTGGGCGATTGAGTTTGTTCTTCATAGCGCTCGCATGTTTGCTGCTCATGCGGTTCTTCGTGCCTTACTTTGTCGAGAGGATTCAGTACGCAGTCACGCGTGGCCGCCAGCGTGCCGAGGTTGAGGTTGCGGAAAAGGCGCTTGAGAAGTTGCCCCTGGAAGGGCTTTCACAGGCGTACCAACTCGTGTCCAAGCGAGTGGGCCCGTCGGTCGTGCATATCAATGTGCGCGCGGTGACTGAAGTGATGCCGAACGATGAATTCGCCTGGCTTTTTGGTCCGAGCCGACGCGAAAGTCAAGGACAGGGATCCGGAGTCATCATCGACCAGGCAGGTTTTGTGCTGACGAACCATCATGTGGTCGAGGGAGCGACCGAAATCGAGGTCTCCCTGGCGGATGGAAGGGTCGTGTCCGCGGAAGTGATTGGCAGTGACGCGCCCTCTGATCTGGCGGTTCTGAGGATCTCCGCCAAGAACCTAATCGCTGCACAGTGGGGCGATAGCGACCAGTTGGAACCGGGGGCATTGGTGTGGGCGCTGGGTAGCCCCTTCGGACTGGAACATAGCATTACATTCGG